>DASQYT010000078.1:0-5059 GCA_035639075.1 Candidatus Elarobacter sp. | reverse complement strand
GCGCCATCGATCTTCAACGTTTCGTACACGGAACAAGTTCTGAACGAGCCTCTGCGCGGCCAGGCGAAGGAGACGCAGGAACAGTCCAAAGCACAAAAGATTGTGCTGGAGGATGCAAAGAACAGCGTAATCACGCGAACGGCGATGGCGTATCTAGAACTGGGGAAGGTACGGCATTCGCTTGAGCTATTGCGAAAAGAGCAAGAGAGCGCGGAGAAGATTCTGCAGGTGACGCAGGAGCGGCAGGGGGAAGGATACGAACTGCCGGTGGAAGTGACGAAAGCACAACTGACAAAAGCGCAGGTGGTCCAAAGGATTTTGCAACTCGAGGGCCGGGAAGATGAGCTGGAAGTTTTTCTGAGATCCCAGCTTGGATTGCCGGAGACGCAGTCCATCGAAGTCACACCGGAGGAGTTGCCCGGGGAAGCAGAGCAGGCGGGAGACAACCTCGTGGCGATGGCCATAACGCGCAACGCTGGATTGCAGCTTGCGGAGTCCGACCTTCGAGCGAAAGAGTTCCGGTTGAAGGGCGAGAAGCGAGGTTATTGGCCGACGCTGGAGCTCGTGAGCGTGTACAGCGTGCTGGCGAAGTTCAACAACTACACGCAGTTTTTTACGACCTTTCAGCGGAACAATTTTAATGCAGGAATCGATGTGCACATGCCGATCTTCAGCGCGCAGACGAAAGCAGCAGTGGGAATGGCGGAGATAAACCTGGAAGCAGCCAGGGTCAACCTGACGAACAAGAAAGCGGAATTGACCGCGGACGTCAGGCAAAAGACCCGGCAAGTGCGCGAGAGAGAGGCAGCGAAAGAGGTAGCGCGGCTGGAATTGCAGCTTGCGCAGCAAAACGTGGCGGTGGAACAGGCGCAGTTCGCGGAAGGGAAGCTGAATCTGCGCGAGGTCGAAAAGGCCAGGCTCGAAGAGAACGAAAAGTGGATGGCGTATCTGGATGCAAATTTCCAGAAGCAGCAGGCGCAACTGGAATTGCTAAAGACGGCAGGGCAGTTGGATAAGGTGTGGCAGTGAAAAAGTGATTGGTGACTCGGGATGCTCGATCGCGAGAGTTTGAGGGTGTTCTCCGAGGTTGCGAGCAAGCTCGACAAGGGCTTCGCAAAATTGCCTGCGTTTCAAGATGAATCGCCGGAAATGGCGCGTCTTGCAGAAGTACTTGAGGCGACGGCGGAGCGGCTGCAGGACAACTACCCTTATTTTCATCCTTTATATGCGGGTCAGATGCTGAAGCCGCCGCACCCCGTGGCGCGGCTGGCGTACGCACTGGCTATGTGGATCAATCCAAACAACCACGCGCTGGATGGCGGGCGAGCGACTTCCGCGATGGAAAAAGAAGCGGTTGCGGAGATCGCCGGCATGTTTGGGTGGAAGAAGTTTCTTGGACACCTATGCGGTGGCGGAACGATGGCGAATCTCGAGGCCCTGTGGGTTGCCGGGCGACTACATCCGGGAAAGAAGATTCTCGCCAGTGACCAAGCTCATTACACGCACGGACGGATTAGCGGCGTTCTACAGTTGCCGTTCGAAACGGTGCCCTGCGATGCGCGGGGACGGATGGACGCGAACGCGCTGGGGAAGCGGCTGGAATGCGGCGACGTTGGGACCATTGTAGCGACGATGGGTACGACGGCAACAGGTTCGGTGGATCCGCTGCCGGAGATCCTTGCGCTTCGAGAAAGACATGGATTCCGAGTTCACGCAGACGCGGCGTACGGCGGCTATTTCGTGCTGACGGAGAATCTTGCGGAAGATGCCAAACGGGTGTTTGCACGGATTGGAGAAGTGGAATCCGTTGTGATCGATCCGCACAAACACGGCTTGCAACCTTACGGTTGCGGCTGCGTGCTATTTCGCGACGCCGAAATCGGCCGATTGTACAAGCACGATTCGCCGTACACCTATTTCAGCTCCGCGGAGCTGCACTTGGGTGAGATCAGCCTGGAATGTTCGCGACCGGGTGCGGCTGCGGCGGCTCTGTGGGCGACGCAGAGATTGCTACCGCTGAAAAAAGGCAGCGAGTTTGCGTGGGGATTGGAACACGGAAGGAAAGCGGCGCTGGCCCTCTTCGAAAAGCTGCGCACGGATGCGCGATTTGTGGCCGCCTTCCCACCGGAACTGGACATTGTCGTTTTTGCGCCGAGAGCGGCTAGCGTCAGCGAGGCTTCATTTTTGAGCCGCAAGATATTCGAGGCTGCGGCGAAGCGCGATTTGCATCTGGCAGTGGCGGAATTGCCGGCTCTTTTTTGGCAAGGGGGTCTGGGAGCGACGAAGCGGGACCGCGAGACCATCACTTGCTTGCGCTCCGTGCTCATGAAACCGGAGCATCTCGACTGGGTAGAACGGATTTGGGATTTGCTCTCAGTGTCCGCGGATGAAGTGCTTGGCGCCCGAGGACGATCCGCCAAGAGCGGGCCTGCAAACTCCATTTAATGAGGCCAATAGTCGTTCGCTGTCAGTTAACACCCAATGAGAGATAAGGTTTGAGGCGATGCAACGAAGTCAGGTAAACTAGTATCCATAGATGGGGAGCCCAAGCCCCGCGTGAATGCGCGGCCCTTCCCTTTTGCAAAACAGACCAAGTGCCAAGTATTCGAGACGGCCAAGTTTAGAACGCGAAGGCTGAGGGTGAAGAATGCCGGATGTAATGAAGACATTGCTGTTGAATCCGCCGAGTTTTGAAAATTTTGACGGCGGCGCGAGTTCGCGGTGGCCCGCCACACGCGAGATTGAATCCTATTGGTACCCAGTTTGGTTGACGTACCCCGCAGGCATGCTTCCGGGAAGCAGGCTGCTGGACGCATCTCCCCACAAAGTAAACTGGCGGCAGACAATCGAGATCTGCAAAGACTACGAATTTCTTGTTCTGTTCACCTCCACGGTTGGCCTGGAGAGCGACGTCAAGCTCATCCGGAAAATCAAGGAAGCCAACCCGAGCATGAAGATTGCTTTCGTCGGGCCGCACGGACACATCAAGCCCGAGGAGACGCTGAAGGCTAGCGAGGACATCGATTTCGTAACGCGCGGAGAGTTCGATCACTCGGTGGTGGATTACGCGCACGGGAAGCCGCTCAGCGAGATTTCGGGCGTCAGCTATCGCAAAGACGGCAAGATCGTTCACAACGCCGAACGTCCGCAACTGCATACGGAAGAGCTGGACGCGCTGCCGTTTGCCACCGACATTTATAAGCGTGATTTGGAAATCGAGCGCTACAACGTGCCGTTCCTGCTGCACCCGTACGTGTCGTTCTACACGACGCGTGGATGCCCGGCGCTATGTACGTTTTGCATGTGGCCGCAGACGATTTCTGGGCACGCCTGGCGGACGCGGTCGACGGAGAACGTGGCGCGGGAAGTGAAACAAGCGCTCGGATATTTTCCGCGGATGAAAGAGATTTTCTTCGACGACGACACCTTCAACATCCGCAAGGACCGCGTGCTGGATCTTTGCGCGAAGTTCAAACCGCTGAAGTTCCAGTGGTCATCGACGGCGCGCGTGCACAGCGACTACGAAACAGTAAAGGCGATGGCGGATGGCGGAGCGAGGCTCTTTATCGTGGGCTTTGAGTCCGGCGATGCGCAAATCCTGAAGAACATCAAGAAGGGCGCAACCGTCGAGATGGGGCGCGCCTTCATGAAGAACTGCCGCAAAGTAGGGATCAAGGTGCATGGCGACTTTATCATCGGCTTGCCGGGCGAGACGAAAGATACGATTCAAAAGACGATTGATTTCGCCAAGGAATTGGATTGCGAGACGATCCAGGTTTCGCTGGCTCACGCCATGCCGGGGACGGAACTGCACGACACCATGGCGCAGCAGGGCTTTCTAAAAGTCGAAGCACTTGCCGATTCCGGCGGTCACCAGTTGCCGCACATCGAGTATCCGCACTTATCGAAGGCAGAGATGATGGCGGGCGTGAACCAGTTCTACGATGAGTACTATTTCCGGCCGAAAGTGGTTTGGCGCATCGTGAAGGAAGCCCTGTGGGACAGCCACGAGCGGAAACGCCTGTACCACGAGGCGACGGAATTCCTGAAGCTGCGCGCGGAACGCCTGAAGTGGGTGCGCAAGGGCGGCGACTACGACAAGGCCATGGTTTCCGTGCCGGGGACGTCTTCAGCTTCCGGGAACGATTAACACACAAAATGGGAAGTGAGAGAAGACTGCGGATCAAGACGCTGGTCATGGTCTTGGCGATGGTAGTGTGCGCCAATGCCGGAGACTTGATGCTGAAGCGCGGGATGTCGCAGATTGGCGCCGTCCAACTGACCGTTTCGGGGCTTGCGCAAGCGTTCCGGCTGACAGTGACGAACGGAACGATTTGGGTGGGAATTCTGTTTCTAACCGGCTTCATGCTGAGTTACATGACGGTGCTGAGTTGGGCGGACTACAGTTACGTGATGCCGGCGGGCGCGTTTGGATATGCGTTGCTCACTTTGCTGGCGGTTGTTTTTCTGCATGAGGCCGTTTCGCCGCGGCGCTGGGTTGGTGTTGCTCTGATTTGCGTGGGCGTGTTGCTGGTGGGGCAAACGAAACCACGGACGACGGCGGTTACCAGTGAGGCGGTGGCCTAATGCGTGTCATTCTGGCACTTGCGGTCTTGATTCTTGGCAGCACCGGAGGCGAGATCGCGATCACGCACGGAATGAAGGCGACCGGTGAGCCGGCCCGATTGCGCCCAATGGCGTTGCTTCAGTTCCTGGGGCGGGCAGTACGCAATGGTTGGTTCTGGGCGGGCGTACCGCTGATGGCTCTGTCATTTTATTCCTTGCTGGTTTTGCTTTCTTGGGAGCCCATCAGTTTTGTGATTCCCGCATCGGCGCTCAGCTATGTTGTCGGCACGCTGGGCGCCAAGTACATCCTGGGCGAGCAGGTGAGTGCGGCGCGTTGGGCGGGCGTCGTGCTGGTTTGCGCGGGAGTTGCCTTGGTCGCAGTGGGCTGACGCCAAGCTTTGAAAAAAATATTGAACAACAGCGGGCGACTAGTGATAGCGTGTACGCAATGGTTTGGTGCCCCCGCGAGATTCCAGGTTTCGGTTGCGGCAAC
>DASQYT010000077.1:0-5680 GCA_035639075.1 Candidatus Elarobacter sp. | reverse complement strand
GCTTTCGCATAGGCAAGGAAACCGATGCGCGGATTGGCATCGAAGATTTTCTGGTAGCTCGCCGTCATGGTGATGGTGACGAGCCACGCCATCGGCAGCAGCGTCACCCAAATCCACTTGAGGCGGCCCATTTTCATCAGGATGGTCGTGGCAACAACGAGGGCGACGGCGGCAAGCAATTGATTAGAGATGCCGAAGAGCGGCCAGAGCGAATTGATTCCGCCGAGCGGATCAACGACGCCCTGATAGAGAAAATAACCCCACAGAGCGACGATGATGGCGCTGGAGAGCAGGACGCCCGGCATCCAGCCAGTGCGGCCAAAGGGCTTCCAGAAGCGGGCGCCGAGATCCTGCACCATGAATCGTCCCACGCGCGTGCCTGCGTCAAGCACGGTAAGAATAAAGAGCGCTTCGAACATGATTGCAAAGTGATACCAGATGCTGAGAAGACGCTCGCCGCCAATCGTATTTGAAAAAATTTGCGCCATGCCTACGGCCAGGGAAGGCGCGCCACCGGCACGATTCCAAAGAGTGATCTCGCCGACCTTGTGAGCGAGATCGGTCATAGTCTGTGCCTGCAGCGGATAACCCCATCCGCTGATCGTTGCGGCAGCAGCATCTCCCGCGCCGCCGACGATGCTGGGGGGACTGTTGATCGCGAAATAAACGCCCGGCGGCATGGCGCACGCGGCCACCATAGCCATCACGCCGACAAACGATTCGAGCAGCATCGCGCCGTAGCCGATGAAGCGAGCATGACTCTCACGAAGAATCATCTTGGGCGTGGTGCCGGAAGAAATCAGAGAATGGAATCCGCTGATCGCGCCGCAGGCAATGGTAATGAAGCAAAAGGGGAAAATCTTTCCGGCAAAGACAGGACCAGTGCCGTCAATGAAGCGTGTGAGCGGCGGCATTAGAACTTGTGGCCGGACAAACAGGATCCCGGCGGCAAGAGAAAAAATGGCGCCGGCCTTGATGAATGCGCTGAGATAGTCGCGCGGCGCCAGCAGCAGCCAAACCGGCAAGGCAGATGCCGCGAAGCCGTAGGCTATGATGGCGAAGGCAAGCGCGACGCCGCTCAACGTAAACACGCTGGACCAAGAGGGCGAATCGGCCACCCACTGCCCGGCAACGACTACAAAAAGTACGAGCGCGACTCCCATTACAGAGGCTTCGAGGACGCGGCCGGGCCGTACAAAGCGAAGATAGAGCCCGAGAAGCAGCGCTATGGGGATGGTCATCGCCAAGGTGAAAGTGGCCCAGGGAGAGGATTTGAGAGCGTTCACGACAACGAGGCCAATCACGGCCAGAAGAATCGTCATGATGGCAAGCACAGCCAGTTGGGCGATGAAGCCGCCGCGCTCGCTGACTTCTTCTCGGGCCATTTGGCCAATCGATTTTCCGTCGCGGCGTATCGAGCAAAAAAGAATCACAAAATCCTGCACGCAGCCCGCGAATGCCGCGCCGGCAATCAGCCAGAGCGTTCCCGGCAAGTAGCCAAACTGCGCGGCGAGCGTCGGTCCGACGAGCGGCCCAGGCCCGGCGATGGCGGCGAAATGGTGGCCGAAGAGAACCCATTTGTTGGTGGGCACGAAGTCGCGGCCGTCGTCATGGCGCTCGCAGGGCGTGGCGCGGGTGTCGTCGAGGGCGAGAACTTTGGCGGCCACGAAGGCGGAATAGAGCCTGTACGCCACCAGATAGCAGCACACTGCAGCCACAACGAACCAAGTGGCGTTTAGCGGTTCTCCCCGATACAGCGCGATGGAGCCGAGCGCGCGGGCGCCTAGAGCTGCAACAAGAATCCAGCCGACGATGCTGAAGATTCGTTTCATCTTGCTGGATTTGTTGGGATGCTGGATTTAATGAACTGTGCAATGTCCGCCTTGAGTTTGGCAAGCGACGGCGGGTGTACGTACATCATGTGACCCGCTTCGTAGTAAGCGCCACTGAGATGGCCACGCAACGTTGGGTCGAGGCTGAGATGGTCGAAGGTATAGTCCGCGGCAAAAAACGGCGTAGCCAGGTCGTAGTAGCCTTTGGCCACAAAAACATGCAGGAACGGGTTTTGCGTCATGGCCCCGCGCAGCGTCTCCGCGACGTTGACGTAGCGATTCTCGTACGGAGCGTAATTCCACGGACGCACGCGCCCGGTCAGAACTTCATAGGGAAGGTCGCTGTCAAACTTGAGGTCGTTGCGCGCATAGTCATTCAACATTCCAGAGTAGGGGCCAATGATCGCCGCGATGCTGGGGTCAAACTCGGGACGCTCGCCTGCAGCGTCGCGATCAATGCCTGTGAAACGCGCGTCGATGCGGCCGATAGTGCGACGTTCGCTGCGCAGGAGTTCCTTCGTGAAGCGCTGGATTTCGATGCGCAAGTTGGTGCGGTCGACGTAGTCGGGGGAAAGCCCGGTCAGGCGGGAAACTTTTTGCATGATCTCTGAGCGCCGGGCCTGAGGCAACGCATCCCCTGTCATTAGCGCGTCCGCGTACTCTCCAACGGCAAACTTGCGTGATTCTTCGATGGCCTTTTCAACGCCGCCACCCTGCAAATCCGGCGGAAGCTTCTTGTGATACCACGCAATGGCAGTGTATGTCGGCAAATAGAGGATATACGGCAGGTCATTGCCGGCGTCGAACTCGGCCGTCTCAAAATTCAAGATCGAGGAAATCAGCACGATGCCATTCAGATACATGCCGTAGCGCTGTTGGAGATAGCCGGAGAGACCCGCTGCGCGCGTAGTGCCATAGCTTTCACCGGCAAGAAATTTCGGCGAAGACCAGCGCTTGTTGCGCGTGGCATACAGCCGGATGAAATCGGCGACGGACTCGACGTCTGGCGTTATACCGTGAAACTGCTGCGGCGCTTCGCCGGGAACTGCACGGCTGTATCCCGTAGAGACAGGATCGATGAACACGAGATCGCTGATGTCGAGGAGTGACACGTCATTGTCCACTAGCTTGTAAGGCGGTGGAAGAAGCGATCCCGCATCGCCCATCTGAACGCGCCGCGGACCGAAAAGGCCAAGATGCAGCCACACCGATGAGGAACCCGGTCCTCCGTTGAAGCTGAAAGTAAGCGGCCGTTGGCTTGGGTCGGTGACGTCATCTTTGGTATAGGCAACGTAGAAGATGCTGGCTTTGGGCGTGCCGTCCTCGAGCTTCAACAGGATCGTGCCGGCCGTCGCCGTGTATTTGATTTCCTGTCCGCCGATCTTCAGGGAATGCTTGGTCTGAACGACTTTTTCCTCAGGAGCTGGCGGCTTCTTTTCTTCTTTCGGCTTTTCCGCGGTCTTATCCTGCGGCGGTGCCTGCTGCTGGGCAAGGCTCAGATCAGCTCCCAAGAACAACAGAGCGATAGCACCACAATAACGAACTGAAGGCTTCATAGTTGGCGGAACTCCCTTTCAAACTTCGCAAACCGCAAAACTGTGACGTGCGGCATCGTATGCGAGAGTTCGCACAGCGTCAATCGTTTGGCACGCTTCGCTGAAGCAGGCTTCATTAGCTAATTCTTTTGCATCGCGTGGATTCACGGATACAATGCGACCTCGAATGAAACGCGCATCCAAAGGATTGCCTAATGCGCCGCGTTGAGTTACCTGCTGTGATTTCACTACTCGTCGCCGCGGCGATATTTCTGATTCCGGCCCACAGCATCGCACAGCAAAGAACTGAACTGTCACATCCGAAGACGCTTCAGGAATTGCAACAGGCCATGAAAGAAGTGCTTGAAAACGAACACGTCCCGGGAGCCGGCGTGGCACTCGTAGCGAATGGAGTGGTTCTCTGGTGCGGTGGAATCGGCGATGCGGACATCGCTACGAAACGAGCCGTCAGTTGCGACACGGAATTTCGCGTGGGCTCGATCAGCAAGACGTTCGTCGCGCTGGCTCTGCTGAAATTACAGGAAGAAGGACGAGTCAACCTTTATGCGCGGTTGCAGGATGCCGCGCCGGAAATTCCGTTCAAGAACAATTGGGAGGCCATGCATCCCGTTCGAATCGTGCATCTCCTCGAGCACACCGCGGGATTCGACGACATGGAGCCGAGCGAAGTTTACAACTTGCGTGATCGCTACGACTTTCCACTGCTCGGCGTGTTCAAGCGATTCAAGAATCCGCAAACGGCCCGTTGGCCTCCGGGAACTCGAATGTCCTATTCCAATCCGGGGAATGCGATTGCGGGCTACTTGATCGAAAAAGTTACGGGAAAGCCTTTCGATCAGTACATCCGCGAAACGCTCCTGCGGCCAATGGGCATGGAACTCGCCGATTATCCGCTCACCGACGCAGGCCGATCCCTGCTTGCAACCGCCTATGAAGGCAATCCGCCAAAACCCTCTGGATATCCGTTTATCTATCTGCGCCCGGCCGGGGACCTGAAAGCTTCGCCGGGCGAACTGGCTAGGCTCGTGCAATTTCTTCTCCGTCGCGGAAAGGCGGGAGACGCGCAACTAGTGAATTCTGAATCGATCCTGCGCATGGAAGCGCCGGAAACTACGCTCGCAGCGAAAAATGGCCTTCGGCTTGGCTATGGCCTCTGTAATTACACCGGCGTGGAAGGCGGCGTGGTGACGCACGGCCACGACGGTGGAATCGACGGCTTCATTTCTTCCTACCGCTACATGCCGGAGCAAAATTGGGGCTACGTGATTCTGCTGAACAGCGACAATTCCCAGCGGGCGCTCGAAAGCCTGAATCACCTGGCCATTGATTTTCTTTCCAAAGATTTTTTGAAGCCCCAGATGCCTGCGATCGATCTTCCAGAAAGCGAGTTGAAGAGATTCACGGGTTTTTATGCGCCGCGCGCGCCGCGAAGCCAACTGTTTGCATTCTTGGATGACCTGGCCGGTGGGACGCGCATCCGCGTGATCAACGGCAAGCTGACGCGCTCCGGACTATTTGGCCGGCCAGAACCGCTGCTCTACGTCGGCAAGAATCTTTTCCGCGGAGAGAAAGAACCGGAGGGAACGACGGTATTTTTTGTCACACAAACTGGCGATTGGGCAGTCGCGGGAGATGGCATTTCTTACAGCGAGCGGAGCAGCCTCGCCCGGCCCTTTCTTCGCATCGCTCTGCTCTCTCTGAGCCTGTTTTTCATGCTGACTTCTTTGCCGTATGCGCTATTTTGGCTTTTTTTGAAACTTATCGGTGCCATGAAAGACGTGCGTCACCTCTCAGTTCGTGTGGTACCACTCTCTGCGACGCTGACACTGCTCATCGTGCCGCTCTGTGTGATGAGGCTGGGCGGTACGCAATTCGGCTCATTCAACGTGTGGACCGCAGGTATCTTCCTCGGGACATTTTTCTTCCCGCTGCTGTCGATCGTCGGACTGGTCTTGGTCCTCCGTGTGCCGACAGAGGAAATCCACCACGCCGTGAGGATCCATTCGCTCCTGGTTTCCTCGGCGTGCTGCGTGCTTACGGGTTTTCTCTGGTCGTGGCACTTGCTTGCGTTGCGATTATGGGCACCGTGACACGGGCTGCCGCAGTCAAGACGAGCGGCCAGCTACGTAGTTACGCGTAATCTTGTCCACTGAGATGGTTCCCGCCTGGCGCATGATGGTGCGCAACTCGCGGCGCAGGATTTCGAGCACGGCCTCGACACCCGGCTGGCCGAATGCGGCCAGCCCCCACGCATGAGGGCGACCGATGCCAACTGCAGACGCGCCGAACGCT
>DASQYT010000076.1:0-5661 GCA_035639075.1 Candidatus Elarobacter sp. | reverse complement strand
ATTCGCCAGGAAGTAGATTTCGGCAGAGGGCAATTTGCGATGCACGAAGCCAATTTCCGGCGTCGGAGTAAAAGTCTTGAAGTCAGGCTTGACTTGCTGCACCAGCACTTTGCCAAGTTGGCTTTCTTCTGAAACGAGAAGGCCTTTTCCGCTAGAAGCGTGGAACAAAACCTGCGAGATTTGGCGGACTTGAGGAGTATCTGCTTCCGACTCCAGCAAGCCGGGAGCCCGCGAAGGGAGATTCCGTAGAGCAATCACGATGCCGCCATTGCGTGCGTACGTCTCGATCCGGCGATAGGTCGCCAGGGACAACCGTTCTACACCTGGCAAGACCAGAACCGCATAGGGAATGCCTGTCTTAGCGATCGCTTCCGGGTCGATAAAATCGAAATTGAACCCGGCATCAAGAATTTGGGGAATTACGACCGGTCCAAGCAACCGCTCCATCGATTCGCTGACAGAGTCCTTCCCAACTGTGAATTGTGCCCAGGCATCATCCGTGGGCAACAGAAGCGCGACATCATTCGGGGGCTTGCCTTGGCGGAGCACATAGCTGATCCTTTGCAGATAGCGCGTAACGTCCGGCATGACTGGCCACCACGGATTGTGATCATTGAGCGCCCCGGCAGCATAGAATGCCCATCCCGGCTCGCCAGCCTCTTTCGGCGAGTACGGCCATCCGTGTCCTACAAGCTGATTGACCCCTTGCAGAAAAAACAAGTCGGCTTCCGCTTTCATATCGAGTGGTGTCGCTCGAAAGGCGGGAGAATGCAGCCACGTCCAGGTTTCAGCGGAAGTAATATTCCCTCCCAGAAGGTGGTTCGCCGATGAGGCCCAACGGGTAGTTGAGAAACTTCGCCATTGTGTGCCTTCGCCTTCCGGCAGGTCCACCAAAGCATTACTGGACAGCGTAACAGCGGGGATCCCGTATGTCTGAGAACGAAAACGTGTCTTGTGCTGGGCCGCCCAATCTCGAATTGGAGCGAGATAACGCTCATCAATCAGTTCGGTAAGCGTCTTACCCCAATCATGGCGGATGTCCGAAGTCTTCGGACCGATGTCTTGCACCAGCGCTGGCAAGTACGGTGTTAAATCATAGCCACGGCGCTGGTAGAATTCTCGCAGTAGGTCGCTGGTCCAGTCCGAACCATACACTTCCAGGCTGTCGCTGAAGACGGAATAGGGAGGAACATCTCCAAAGGCTTGGATCAGGCGGTCTCCGACGGCGTGAAGATGATTCTCGATTGCTGCGCGGTCAAAGTGATCGAGGACGAACCCTTCGGCGCCAATAGCGGGCCGCTTGACCATCATCCCTGTCCGGCTTGCGATGAAGAACACGAGGACGTGCGGGCCAGTAAGGTTCCTTGTAAGGCGAAGCCGGCCATTTTGAATCTCGAAGACCTGCCGCGCTTCGGAAGCGGAGAAGTTTTTCGGCTCGCCGGGCGCCAAGAACCCCGCGATCAACTGCTCGCCAGCGCCAATGCTGGGGACGGCTAGTGAATGGGCTCCTGGGGGGACAGTCGTCGTTACAATTCGCAGTGCACCAGCCGCCTGTGTTATAGGGATGTGCGGCCCCCCAAAGGGCCAGCCGCTCCCAAGCGTCACGTCTATGCGCAGACCGAGTCTGCGCGCTTCGTCCGCCGCAAAGTGCAGATCATCGATAAATTCATCGGACAGATAGGGGAAGTTGTGGAAGCCGCGCACAGGATCGTCGAGTTCGAGTGGGTAGACGGGCTGAACTTCGACTCCCCCGATTCCCCCTTCCTTCATCTTGCCAAGTTCCCGCGCGAGTTCCGGCTTTGTCACCGCAGGCCCGAACCACCACCAGCGCATCAGGATTCGGCTGTCGTCAGGTGGATTCGCGAAATTTTGACGAAGCGTCTCCAATTCGGCCGCAGGGCTCAGTGGCCTGGCCGCATACACAAGGAGAACTGCAACGATTGGCAGCAGAGCCAGCAATCTTCGAAGTGTTTTCAAACAGCTCCTCTACCAATGCACTTTGAGCCCAAGTTGCAGAATTCTCGGGTCGAATGCGCTCGGAACGAAGCTCGGCGTAGTCGCGCCGCTCTGGCGTCCAAAGTTGGACGAATTAATGCCCGCCGTTGTGCCGGGACCTCCAATGCTCGGATTAAAATGATTGATAGCGTTAAACGCTTCGAACCGGAATTCAATCTGTTTCTGCTCGTGGATTGGGAAGATCCGGGTAATGGCCATATCCACATTAAACGTCCCCGGTGAACGTAAGAAGTCGCGCCCAACATTTCCGAAACCGAACGTGCCGCTGGGAAAGGCCGCGAAAGCAGCCTTGTTGAAAACCACATAGCACTGAGTTGTCCCCGTTGTATTGCAGGGCTGCCACTGGTTGATATAGAGCGGCTGCCCGGGGACAATGTTGGGCCGGTCATTGCCTTCACCGGTGGCGGAAGTGTCCGTCCCTGTTCGAACATCAATGGGCCAGCCGGTCTGCGCGCGGATCCCTGGCGCGAGTTGCCAGCCGCCCAGAAGCCAACGCGTTGCTCCCTTCCCGTGGAACGGACTGTCCGCAACCATCGTCGCATTGAAGATGTGGGTGATATCAAAGTTGCAGACGGCATAGTCGGCGCGCGGATTGTTCTGGATCTGGAAGTATGTGCCTCGGAGGTCTCCGTTGAAATCTCCGATGCTCATGCACTTCGAGTACGTGTAGTTGGTATTCAGCGAGAAGCCTTTGCTGAAACGATGGTTCAGGGCGGCGAGAAGGCCATGATAAGTCGAAAAGCCGTTGGGCCATGCAACATCTAGTGTCCCAATAGCACCCGGGTTTTGCGGTGCGCTCGTTCCGCCTGCGGCCAGCGTCAGAAAGCGGCGCGCATTCGCATTCGCTGCATCATTGATCTTGCATGTGCCGCCCGGCGCTGCTGCGCACGCACCTGCCGTCACCTGCGGCGCATTGAGATCATAGGACAGTGGAACGTGGACGCTGCGATTGCCCAGATAGGAAAGCGAGAGCGCCCAGTTGCCGAAGAACTGGCGTTCCCAGCTCAGGTTCCACTGCTGCATGTACATGGGCTTCATGTCCGGCGGCAGCGAAACCCAGAACGAGCCGCCGGGGAAGATGGCGCCAGTTGGCGGAAACGGATTCTGGTTTGCATTTGCAGACCCGCAACCGGCCGCCTGCGAGTAGTTGAGCCACGGATTTGAGAAGGTTCCACACCCATTGGCATTGTCAATCTGATTGACGACCGGAGGGTTTGACGCGAGCCTTTGCGAGTACCAAACCATTGCAGAGTCGTAGAAGATTCCATAACCGGCGCGGATGCTTTGCTTGCCGTTGCCCGAGGGATCCCAGGCGACTCCGATGCGCGGCGCGAAATTCATCAGATGGTTGTTGGTGAATGCCGCCGACACACCCGGGTCTCCGAAGAACAACATGCCTGCGGGCGCATTGGGATACACTGAGCTGTGACGATTCTCGAGGAAAGCGTTCATGTCGAAGGTGCTTCCGCGATGGAACAGGTCGGAAGGCCAGAGCGTAGGCTCCCAGCGCAGACCGAGCGTCAACGTCACCTTCCTGCCGAGCCGGATCGTGTCTTGGCTATAGAAACCAGGAATTGTCGAGCGATAAGCCACCTGCTGCGCGCGACTTTGCGTAAATCCCGTACCTCCGCTTCCGTTGTAACGTCCCAGGAGAAAATCGGCGAGCCCGTCACCCGTGAAGCCCCCATTAAAGGAAAAGGTTCCGTTCTCGTCGTATCCCGTTAGCGTGTTGTTCTGAGTGCGAATGACAAGCGCGCCGAAGGCGAAGTGGTGACGCCCACGGATCCAATCCACGTCGTCGGCTTCCGTCCAGGAATTCACGTTGAAATGCCCCGGAGCACACGTTCCGCAACCAACCCCGAAATAGCCGGAGATTGAAAGCAACAGGAAATTCGGGATAGCGACAAACATGTTGCTGCCTAAAGTTGTTGGGTTGATGTCACTCGGGTTCACGCCGCGGTTATCACGGCGGCGTGACGCGGTCACGTGAAAAGAGTTGACGAAGCGGGAACTAAGGGAATAGCTGTCGCCGATAGTGAGGCTTTGCGCTCGTTCCCAGTTGCCCGGCGTTTGAGTCAAAAACAGGTTGTGTATGTCGAACGGCGGCGGGGCCTGGAAATCATCAATAAAATAGCGCCCGTAGAGATTGTGCTTGTTGTTGAAAACGTAGTCGATGCGGCCGATTTCCTGGTTTTCATTATCAATCGCAGGAACAGAATACTTCAATAAGCCGCAAGGGTCCGTCGAAATCGGGGCGTATCCACCGCTAAACAGCTTGACAGAGGTGGAGTCAAATGAGGATGGGTTAGTCTGGTTTCCTGTGAATGGCGCTTTCAAAGTTTTGCCCGTGGTTGTTCCGGTACAGCCAGGGGATTCGAGGGCGGTGAAATCGCCACTCAGCGCGGCAGCAGTCACCGTGTGCGTGCTTGGCGTTCCTGCGGAGTGTTGACGAGTGCCTTGATAACCGGCGAAGAAGAACAGCTTGTCCTTGATGATCTTCCCGCCGACTACACCACCGAACTGATTGCGGAGGAGGTTGTCGGGAGTGGAGCCGCCGCTCGCCGTGAGGAATGAATGTGGAGCGGCGTTAAACACGCCTCCGCGGTAGAACTCAAACACGCTTCCGTGAAAACTGTTTGTTCCGGACTTGGTAATCAGGTTTACGACACCGCCGGGGTGGAGTCCGTTTCTGGCGGGCAAAGAACTCGTCTCTACGCTAAATTCCTGCAGCGCGTCAGGAAACGGAAATGGCAGATTTACGTTCGAGAAGGTATCGTTATTATCGCCCCCATCGAGCAGGTAATTTGTTCCGTTGGCTTGCCCGCCGGCCACAGAGATGGCGACCGAGCTGTAGAAATTCTTACTGCCAACTTCGTCGCCGCCAGGCGCCATCATCGACGCGCCCGAAATCAGAACGAGCTGTGTGACATAGCGGCCGTTCAGAGGAAGCTCGGAGATGCGCTGCGAGTCCACCACGTTCGAGACCGAAGCGTTCTCGGTCTGGATCAGAGCGGTAGCCGCTTTCACCTCCACCGTTTCCGACACCGAGCCGACCGCAAGAACCGCGTTGAGCGTTACGTGGTCGTTCACCTGCAACACAATTCCTGTTTGGCTGTAACTCTTGAACCCCTCTTTCTTGACTTCAAGCTGATAGGGCCCAACTGGCAGTCCCGGTAGAACATACTCTCCCTGTTGATCGGTGGCAGCAGTGTGCGCGATGTTGCGCTGGGTCTCGATCATCCTGACCTCCGCTCCAGCCACAGCCGCTCCCGTGCTATCAGTGACTCGTCCCGACACTTGAGCAACGTTTACCTGCTGCGCTCTGGCATTCGGGGACCAGAGGCCAAGCAATGCAGCGTATCCGGCCACACAAATCGTTCCGAAGAGAGCCGTACGGGGCATTTTTGATCTCCTTTTGACGGACACACTAACTTGCCGTTCCGTCGGAAGGCCGAAATCAATGCAAATAAGGACATCCCTCGCACAAGACTCTAGTGCCCTGCGGGAGCGGGCGCCAAGCGATTCGAGACGAGCCAAACGTGTTCCCCAGTGCAAAACTCCTCCCGAAGTCCCAGGTGACTGCTGCATCCTGAGGCAATTGGACTTAGTGAAAGATCATCTTTGGCTTGCATGCGACGCGCGCTC
>DASQYT010000075.1:0-9456 GCA_035639075.1 Candidatus Elarobacter sp. | reverse complement strand
CGTCGACAAAACGGACCGGCATCTGCGAATGTACGCGCGCGGAATCTCCAACGCAAGGAAAAATTTGAAGTTTGAGAGGCGGCCTCGACGTCCGACGACTTCTTCCAGAAGAGTTAGCGAAGAAAAATCCGCCCCTTAGACTTTTGAACTAGAATTCACGGGAACAAGCCGCGGACGAGCGTGGCTTCGGAGACGCGGCTGACGGCGAGAATCATGGCGCCGGCGCGCGGTGGAACGTGATGCTTGCGCATGGTGTCCACCATTTCGTGGAAGGCGCGAGTCATGATCTTCTGAAGGCGCGCGTTGACTTCGTCCGCGTCCCACATGAGGCCTTCCTGGTTCTGGACCCACTCGAAATAGCTGACGGTGACCCCACCGGCGTTGGCGAGAATGTCCGGCAGCACGATAACGCCGCGGCGCGCGAGAATTTCATCGGCGTGCGGCGTAGTAGGCCCGTTGGCGGCTTCCGCGACGATGCGGGCTTTGACGGCCTCGGCATTGTGAAGAGTAATGACATTTTCGAGCGCCGCTGGAATGAGGATGTCGCACTTCATGGTGAGCAGCTCGTCGTTGGTGATGCGCGAGGCGCCGGGCATGCCGACGACAGTGCCGGAGCGCTCTTTGTAACGGATGGCTTTGATGGGATCGATGCCGCGGGAATTGGTGACGCCGCCGCGCGTGTCGCTTAGAGCGACGATTCTTGCTTTCTTTTCAGCGAACAGGCGGGCGGCGGTGGCGCCGGCGTTGCCGAAACCTTGAACGGCGACGGTCGCGCCGCGCAGAGAAATCTTCTTGAGCTTGCAAGCTTCTTCAACTACGTAGAGCAAGCCGCGGGCGGTCGCTTCGCCGCGTCCTTCGGAGCCTCCGATGGAGACAGGCTTACCGGTGACGACGCCGTGCGCGGAATGGCCGACGGTCATGGCGTAAGTGTCCATGATCCAGGCCATGGTCTGGGCATCGGTATAAACATCCGGCGCGGGGATGTCCTGCGACGGACCAATGATGGGCAGGATCTCACTGGCGTAACGGCGCGTCATGCGTTCGAGTTCGCTCTTGGACATGCGCTTGGGGTCGCAGACGACGCCGCCCTTGGCGCCTCCAAACGGAACATTCACGGTGGCAGTCTTCCAAGTCATCCAGGCCGCCAGCGCCTTTACTTCGTCGAGCGTGACGTTCGGATGAAAGCGGATGCCGCCCTTGGCTGGCCCGCGCGAGACGTTGTGCTGCACGCGGTAACCGGTGAAGACTTTCACCTGGCCGTTGTCCATCTTCGTGGGCAAGGAAACTTCCAGCACGCGCTTGGGAGTGCGTAAAATCTGACGCAGGCCGAGATCGAGCTTCAGGAATTCGGCGGCCATGTCAAACTGAATCTGCGCGATGCGAAAAGGGTTCAGGTCCTCGCGGGGAGCGATGCGGGGCACCATGGGTGGCGCGCCTATCTGTCTTGTCGGGGTTGTGGGCTTTGCGACCGTGGCCATTGGCGTCGGTCCTTTCGTCTACTCGATTTGTCTAAGCAACTTTTGCTCTTCACTTGGCCCAGGTTCAGTTCATCGAAATTCTGGTTATCCGTTCGCCGCAAGTTTCTTCGAGTTAACGGCATACGCGTCCCGGCAGGCAGTAGAGCAAAAGTGCACAAGCTCGCCTCCGTCTCGGAACGGAATGGAACGCGTTTCGTCGACGTGCATTCCACATACAGGATCGCGCACCAACCGGCGTGCCGCCGTCGGAGTATCGATAGAAGCTTCGGTAGCCTGCGGGCCAGGAGCCGTGTCATTCCGGAGCATGCCGCCGACGATGCGGCGCAAGAGCCGCAAGCTCCAAGAAAGGACGAGCAGCCAAAACAGAAATCTCACGATGCGAGCAAGAAAGTTCATCTTAATGATTGTGAGCTAAACGGCCGCTTTTGCCTAATTACCCTCGATGGGGCCGTGAGGGGAGTGTAAGCAAGGCGAAAAGGGCTAGTCAAACGAAAAGGCGTAATTTCAAGGGGTTGCGAGCCGAATGGGGACACGGCTGCGAGGGCTTTACAGGGCAATATTTTAAGTAACATACAGATACTAAAAGACTTACTTAGCGGTATGCCTCTTCTTTGGAAAAACTGGGGCTCGGGGGCGAAATCGCCTATTTATGGGGCCGGAATCCGGTCGATGCCCATGTATGGGCGCAGGACTTCAGGAATCAAGATCGAGCCATCCGCCTGTTGATAGTTTTCCACGATGGCAATCCAGGTGCGACCAACGGGAAGGCCTGAACCATTCAGCGTATGCACGAAGTCGCTCTTACCGCCTTTCGGTTTGAAACGAATACCGGCGCGCCGCGCCTGGAACGCTTCGCAGTTGGAACAGGACGAAATCTCCATGAATTCGCTGGAAGAAGGAACCCAGGCTTCAATGTCATATGTTTTCGCAGACGCGAAGCCAAGATCGCCGGTACACAATTGCATCACGCGATAGTGAATGCCGAGCTTTTGGAGAATCGCTTCTGCGTTGCCAACAAGCGTTTCGAGCTCGCCATAACTGTTTTCCGGCCGTGTGAACTTGAAGAGTTCGACCTTTTGGAACTGATGCTGGCGTTTGATACCCCGGGTGTCTTTGCCGGCGGCACCTGCTTCGGAACGAAAGCAGGAGGTCCAAGCGCACACCTGGATCGGCAAAGCCTCGGCCCCCACTGTGTCGCCCCGGTAAAGGTTGGTCAGCTCCGTCTCTGCCGTGGTGGTCAGCCAAAGATCTGTCCCTTGAAGCCGAAACATATCTTCGGCGAATTTTGGGAGCTTACCGTCGGCCACGAGTGAGGCCGTGTTGACGATGAAGGGCGGCAGAATTTCCGTGTAGCCATGCTCGCGGGTGTGGACGTCGAGGAAGAAATTCGCGAGGGCGCGCTCGAGGCGCGCTCCCCAGCCTTTGTAAACGGCAAAGCGTGCCCCCGTGATTTTCGTGGCAACCGCGAGATCGAGAATTCCGGCTCTTTCGCCGACTTCCCAGTGGGGCTTTGGCGCAAAATCGAATTTAGAAGGCGCACCCCAACGGCGGACTTCTTTGTTGTCGGCTGCGCTTGTACCCACGGGCACGGAAGAATGCGGAATATTGGGGATAGTAAGGAGAAGTTCGCGCTGCGTGGCGTCGAGTTCGGCGATGCGCTCATCGGATTGCTTGATGCGCTCCGAAACCCGCTTCATTTCAGCGATGATGGAGTCGGCGTTTTTCTTCTCCTTCTTGAGCCGGGCGATTTCTTCGCTGGCCTTGTTGCGCTGCGCTTTGAGCTGCTCCGTCGCGGTGATGAGTTCGCGACGCTCCTTATCGAGCTTACGAAAAGCGTTCAGGTCCAAAGCGGCGCCGCGCTTCTTCGCCATTTCGGCGAAGACTTCGAGGTGGTCTCTGAAATAGTTCAGGTCATGCATGGCGTTGGAAGGATACCGTAATCCGCATGGCCCTTGTAGCGCGGGGCTCCCAATTCCGGTTTCAGTGGTCCAGTTGCGGCGAGGTCCTTAGTGCTCTGGGAGATGCAGGATGAAATCTCCGAGCAAAGCATTGAACCGCCCTGCGTCATCGACAAACAACGCGTGACCGGCATCTTCGAAGAGTTCGACGCGCGCGGTAGGAATGGCGGCAACAATGGGGTCGGCGGCCATGCCCTTCAACTGCGCTTGGCACATCACGAGAACGGGCCGGTCGACTTTGGTCAGGGCGGGCCGCCAGTCGGCACGGCTGATAGAGCTGACGCTGGCCGCGACGGCGCTGTCCGAGGGCATCTTGAGGGAAGCTGCGACGACGCGCTGGATGTACTCCTCGGTCTGGGGCTTCTTGTACATGCTGCGCACAAACTTCTCCGTGAATTCGCGGCGGTTAGTCTGGACCTGCTTGTACATTCCTACCATGGTGGTGATGAACTGCGGATCTTGCTTGTCCCACGCAAACCCGTCTACGAGGACGTAGCCGCGGACGCGGCTCCCGCCAAATTGCTCGGCATAGGTGAGCAATTCCGGGACGCCGAGCGACCAGCCCACAAGGACAACGTGATCGAGCTTGAGATGTTCGAGGAGTTCCTTGATGTCCTGGGCGCGACGCTCGCAAGAGTTGCCCTCCGTGGGCTTGTCAGAGTCGCCTTGCGACCTGGGGTCGAGGGCCACGACGTGAAAGTGCTCGGCAAAGTACTTGAATTGCGGCTCCCAGATCCACGCAGGCATGCTCCACCCTGGTTCAAGAAAGATGGCCGGCCCGCTGCCGGCTTCGAGATAGTGCAGCTTGACTCCATCAGAGGTTTTGAAAGAGCCGTCCTTGCCCTCTGCACCCACAACGAGCGTGGGTGGTATCAGCAAAAGCGGCAACAAGAGAAAAAATTTACGCAACACGAGGCACCTCACTCATCAGCTCCATGATATTCCCTTCCGAGTCGCGGAAGGCATTCATCCATAGGTCATACGTTGGCAGGGGCGCGTCGACCGAGGCAACCATAAGAAAGTAAAGCACAAAAGAGTGGAAATCGTGAAGCCGGAAGTACTTCCGTACCAAAACAAAGGCCGCCGCAGTGGCGGGAAGTACTGGAGAGAATGAATCCGGCGAGCTATCGACGGGGGATTCGGCAGAGAACAAACTGGCCAAGTAGTCGGGAGTTGTTTGGATTTTCTGGAGTAAGACCACTTTTGCTCCTGTGTGCCGTCCGGCTGCTCGCGAGCGCAGTTGGAGGGCAGATGCCAGACTGACTTCGGATTACTGTACCCTCCATCCCCACGCCGGAGCGGCCGGTCCCCCCATCGGCCGCTCATCTTTCCTGCCGCAGAAACAACAGCCCACTAACAAGCTCCGGCCTGATTTCCAATTTGGGGTCCAGTTTTGATGGATTCTGACGTTACCCAGGTAGGAAGTTAGGTTAGGCACCCACGGAATTCTGGACCAATCGTCCTGGCCGAGTCGCAAACAAACTATCGAGGGGGGAACACCGGAAAATGAAAAAGGGGGCTGGTGCAAGCCCCCTTTTCGTAATTGACGCCCCAAACCGGTAACCGAGTCGAGGATCGGTTCCGGCCACCCCGGGAAGCCAATCTTTTATGTTACGAATCAGAGAGCAAACCGTATGCCAGCGGTAAGTATTCCACAGGGAACTTCAGAGTTGATTGAAAGTACAGCGTTTAGCCAGGGCGCCGAGCGATGGAAGCCAATCTTACACGCATGAATTCTACAAAATCCCACAGAATGACGGCCCTGCTCTCCATTCTTTGGGAGTGTATATTGCGGTTTTCCCCATACGGGATTTGCAGTCGGCCCCGCATTGGTGACCAACGTCGGAGAACCAAAAGTGAAGCAAATTGGAATATCGTTATTGCGGATTCCCGTGAAAATAATCACCGCAAACTCATGTAAGCGGGTTGCGGAAAAGATCCCGCTTCGCGGCCACGCAACCCCGCTCAGGCGCCGATAGAGGAGCGGAGGGCGTTGGCGAGCGACTGGCTGAAGCGCTGGACATCGGCTTCATGTTCGGCCTCGACCATGACGCGGGCGAGCTGCTCGGTGCCGGAGTAGCGAAGGACGACGCGGCCATTGTCTCCGAGCGCAGATTGCGCTTCGGCCAACGCGCGGGAAACCTCCGGCAGCGTGTCGAGCGGCGGTTTCGCGCGCACCTTCACGTTGACGATGAGCTGCGGATAATCCTTGAGGCCTTCCACCAGCGATTCGATTTTGCCATGCATGGAGACCAGCGAAGCGATTTTTGCGGCCGTGAGCAAGCCGTCGCCGGCAGGGCTGTCATCCAGAAAAATGATGTGGCCGGATTGTTCGCCTCCGAGCACGTTGCCGCTGCGCAGCATTTCTTCGAGCACATAGCGGTCGCCGACGGCGGCGCGCGCCAGCGCAATTTGTTCGCGGGCGAGGACGCGCTCGAGCCCCAGGTTGGACATGGAAGTAGCGACGACGCGGTCGCCTTTGAGCTTATTCTGGGATTTGAGGAAGCGCGCGGCGGCCAAAAGCACGCCGTCGCCGTTCACGACTTTTCCGGATTCGCAGACGAATAGAGCGCGATCGGCATCGCCATCGAAGGCTACTCCGAGGCGCGCTTTCTCCGCAACGACACGCTTCTGCAAACCTTCCAGGTGAAGAGATCCGCATGCGGCATTAATGTTGCGGCCGTCGGGTGAAACGCCCATGGCCACGACGTCGGCTCCGAGCGAGCGAAACAATTCCGGGCCGAGCTTGTAAGCGGCCCCATTGGCGCAATCGAGAACGATGCGAAAGCCGCTGAACTTCGCGCCGGGAATAAACCGTTTCCGCAAAAAAGCGAGATATTCCGCGTCAAGGGATTCATCGGCGGCAAGCGGCGGCGAATTCTTTGGCGGTGCTTCTGCCCGATGCTTCAAGATCCCTGCTTCAAGCTCTTCCTCGACAGCATCGGGGAATTTCATTCCCGCGTGTGAGAACAATTTCACACCGTTGTCCTGAAACGGATTGTGCGAGGCCGAGATGACCACTCCGGCGTGAAAATCACCCTGGCGAACCAGACAAGCCACACCCGGAGTCGTAATGACGCCGGCAAACGCAACGGTAGCTCCGGCCTGCGCGAGACCCGCCGCAAGTAGACAAGCGATATGCGGGCCGGATTCGCGCGTATCCACGCCGATTAGCACATGCGCAGCGCCATGATCGCGTTTGAGATACGCTCCGAGTGAGCGCCCGGTGGCGTAGAGAGTGGCGTCATCAAGCGGGGGCGTGCCCGGGACACCGCGTATCCCGTCGGTTCCAAAAAACTCTTTGGCCATGGGAAAAGCCTGTCTCTCCAGAGTGTGTGGCCGGGCCCGGTCAGGGCCAGCTTCCGTGCGGATGACCTCCCAAATCTTAGCACACGCAAAACCGCGGCTTTACTGCCGGGCTCTGTGCATGCCCGTTGCATAACCGGGCCAAATCAAGAATCAGATCGCTCAAATCCCTGGATCTGCCGTATCGAAGCAGAAGCGCACGAGGTCATAAACGTTTTGCGAGAATGTGTTAACGTGTAGCACCGGAGTTGCTCGTGTCCGCCACGCAAACGCCGCCATCACTCGTTCGCTTCACAAGTTCCAATTTCAGCATGCGCGTGCTTGCGGCGGCCCTCATTTTGCTCTTCTTCTATTACGCCGCTGGTGTGGTGATCACGCTGCTGCTTTCCATTTTGTTGGCCTATTTCCTCGATCCGGCGGTGGAATTCCTGGAAAGAATGGGGCTGCCTCGAACGGTCGGCGCGATGGTAATGGTGCTGATCCTGATCGCCGTGCTAGTCGCGGGGGGCTACGGACTGTGGACGCGCGTCGCAGATTTCGCGGAAAACTGGCCGAAATATAGCACTGTCCTTCGGCAGGCAGCAGGCGCCGTGGAAGGCAAAATAAAAGGGATTGAAGGCCAAGTTTCACAAATCGCGCCGGATCCAGGCGTGTCATCCGCGGCCACCGTACGGGCGGAACCCACCGTCGTTCGCACGCTGATCTTTCGAGGCATCGGCTCCCTGTATGCACTGTTTCTGGAAATTACCTTCATGCCCTTTCTTGTCTTTTTCATGCTTGCGGAGAAGCGGGAACTTTGGCACGGAACATTGCAGCTTTTTCCTGCCTCGCGCCGCACGCAAGTCAAGGAAACGCTGGAGGATTTGCGCGATGTGCTTCGCGATTACCTCGCAGGAATGAGCATCGTGACGCTGGTCGTGATTGCCTCCAGCAGCCTGTTTTTCTGGGTCATCGGGATGGAATATCCGATTCTGACGGGAATCGCTTCCGGGATCCTGAACATGGTGCCCTACATTGGTGCAGTGATGGCCTGGCTGCCGGCCTTTCTCATCGCGCTCGCAAAATGGAAAGCGCTCGGGCAGTTCGCTTTGATTGCGGTGACGCTGACGGCCATTCACGTTTTGGCGATCAATCTGGTGGCGCCCAAACTGGTGGGCCGCCGCGTGCGTCTGAATGCCGTGGCAATCACCATTGCGCTGCTCTTCTGGGGCTGGGTTTGGGGCGGCATGGGACTGGTTCTGGCGATTCCCATCACCGCGACTTTGCGGGTGATCTGCGATCACACCGAATCTTGGAAGCCGATCGGGCGCTGGCTCAGCGCTTGAAACCGCGCTGCAACGGACAATTCCCGTTGAGGTAAAAACTGTGAACCGTAAGACTGTGTTACTTGTGGCCGTTTTGGCGTTTCTAGCAATAGCCGCTCCTCCCGCCGGCGCATGGGGCTGTAAAGGTCACCAGACTGTGGCCTTGATTGCGGAGAAGCACCTGACGCCTGAAGCCCGGCAATTGGTTCAGAAGCTTCTTGGCGAGAACCCGATCGATCCAAAGCTGAAGCGCTGGTGCGGCAACCCCACGACAGACCTGATGGTGGATGCCTCCACCTGGCCGGATGATGTGCGCAACGAGCGCAAGAACGGGCCCTGGCATTACATCGATATTCCGCGCGGCAAACACAAGGGCGATTTGGCGGAGTACTGCGGCACCGAAGGATGCGCGACGCGCGCCATCGAAGAGCAGCGCGCCATTCTGAAGGATAAGTCCGTGGATTCTCCGAAGCGCACCGAAGCAATCCGGTACCTCATCCACTTTGTCGGCGACATGCATCAGCCGCTGCACGCCATCACCAATGGAGACAACGGCGGAAACTGCGTGCCGGTGAAATATCTTCACCATGAACCGCTGGCCAATTCGCTCCATCAGGAGCGTGAGGATTATTCACCCAATCTTCATCAGGTCTGGGACACGGAAATTGTGGAACGCGACATGGAAATCTCCAACCCATTTCGTTATGCCGACGAACTGGACGAAAAGTTTCACACCGAAATCGCCTCCAGGGAAGCGGCCGGCATCCATGTGGACAACTGGGCCTGGGAGAGCCACGAGCGGGCGGAGACCGCCGTCTACGATGCCTTCCCGGAAAAAATCACCGTCGAACCAGACATGAAATTGAAAAGCTGCGCGGAAGACAATCACATGGGAAAACGGATGTTTGATAAGCATCTAGCAATCGGCGAGGCGTATCAAGGCAGCGCCGCGAAAGCCGTGCAGATCGGCCTTGCGGAAGCGGGCGTACGTCTGGCGATGATTCTGAACGATGCGGCCAAGTCTGCGAACTAGGATTCTTTTCCTCAGGGCTTCGGCGCGGGAGATCCCGCCGCTGAGACTGACACATCAAGCGATTTGATGTACCGCACCAACTGCCAGCGCTGCGGTTCCGGAAGTTTCGACCAGACCGGCATATTCTTTCGAACCACTCCATTGGTCAGCAGCCAGAAAAGAGTTCCCGGTGTTGCATTCTGTACTTCCGGAGCGCGGAGACTCGGGGCTTTGCGCGAACCTTCGGCGGATTTGCCGTGACATTCCGCGCAGTGCTGTTCGAATAAGACCGCGCCCGCAGCGATAGCGTCAGGATCGTTTTCCAACGGATTTTTGCGCTCCTGCACTTTCTTGGGTGCCTTTTGCAATTCGGCGTAGACGACTGGATCGTACTTTGG
>DASQYT010000074.1:0-18652 GCA_035639075.1 Candidatus Elarobacter sp. | reverse complement strand
GCTCAGCGGCCGAAGTTATGAAGCGTTGCGAGTCAGCATCCTCGAGTTCCTGGACGCGGATGCCTTCAGCGTGTCAGTGGAGAACTGCGTTTCCTTCCTGGATCCGCTGATCGAATCCTGGGATATCGATCTCGCAAC
Source organism: Candidatus Elarobacter sp. (assembly GCA_035639075.1). Lineage (GTDB taxonomy): Bacteria > Acidobacteriota > Terriglobia > Acidiferrales > UBA7541 > Acidiferrum. Next base: position 18,514 of record DASQYT010000074.1, on the reverse strand, counting down.
CTTCGGGATGGAAATCGTTTTGAATCAGAGACTGATTCCGGGTTATGCAAAGAAATTTGAGTTTGTCGAAAGGGAACTTCCTCAAACTGAGGAAGAGCCCGGGCTCAAAGAATTCCTTCGGCACCAGTCTGTGAGCGGCGATGCGACCGGGGAAGAAATCGAGTTTCTAAAGAAGCTGAGGTTCAACGGGAAGCGCCCGACGCCGCTTTATTATTACCGGGAATTGCAGAACCTCAGGGACCCGCTTCATTTTCGCCCGCTCACGGCCCAGACCGCGCGGGAAAAAACACTGGGCCAGTCCCAGCCCGAAGGGTCAGTCGCCCCGATGCATAAATACCTGGAGGCGGATGGCATCGAGAAACAGATGCAACTTAACGGCAGGAAAAGGGCAATCCAGCGCTGGGCAGGGAGCAGAGGCAATACCAACAAGAAGCAAAGAGGGAAGCCAAGGAAAGTTTCGCCGGCTAGAACGAAGAGGCTCTTATGAGCGATAGCGTTATTGTCCAGTTCGTCGGTTTCGAAGCGAAAGCACTCGTCCGTGAATACAATTTCCATGTGAGGCAAGCTTCGAGCGAGATTCGCGAATTTACGCTGACAATTGTGAACGAAGCATTCAATTCCCGCCGCGTATGCTACCAAGACGGTCCCGAGATCTGCTCTCTAAGACTCCACCGTGAGCTGGCCACTTATTCAAACCGTCCGCCGCAAACACATTATCTTATCAGCGAGATCGATCTGGACGAGTACCGGAACGCCCACGCACCAAAGGCTTCGGGCAACAGTTATAGGCCCAAGCCTGCCCAAAGCCTATAGCGCGGTTGGCCGTCATCTCCTTTCCGAACTCGCCGCGATTGTAAAGCGCAACTAAATGAATCCCCAGCGATGAGACGGGGAAGTCCTCGGCAGTAGAGTTTTTCTGCGACGTTCCAATGTCGGGGGATCGCGCCCTGAAGTCCCGCTGTGGAACGTTGGAAGCCCTATTAGGAGCCTGCCGCCGATTGCGCGCGGATTCGGAAAGAACGCACTTGGGCGGGTAACGTTCATCGGGGAGTTAGAGCCGCCTGGGTTGGATTCGAACCCACGAATGGAGGTTTTGCAGACCCCAGGCCATCACCCTTGGGCGGTGCGCCGTCATGTTCTCTACCAGGCGATGTGTTAAGCCGAGGCGCGCATTGGTCCAGCGAAAGCGTTCGCGCATATTTTCTGCAACCAAAATTGCCGTCAAGCAAAGCCAAGACAGCAGCAAGAGGATTTCCAGCCGAGTGGAGACTCCCCATGACAAGACGAAAGGAATCATTAACAGTTCCACCGCGGCAAGAACGATCTGAAGGCCACCGTCCATTGCGAGGCCTTCGAGTGCATCCCCTCGCTGGGTCATTTCACCTCAACTCTCACACGCATCCAAGGATGGATGCAGCACTCAAAAAGATGTTCACCTTTCGACAGACCTGTGATCTGGCGTTGGCTGCCTTGAAGGATTCGGGTCTTGGCCACCGCGACGTTCGAAAACCCACCGGCACATTCGGAAACCGTCTCCTCTCCTGGCGCATTGAGCACCGGTAGAAAACCGCCACCGAACTGCGCCACCTCGGTGAACGTGTGGGGCTCGCCGCCCTGGTCAACTACGGTAAGAGTGGTTCCTTTCTTGATGTTGAGTGTGTCAGGTTCGAAGTCCCAGCCCGAGTCCGGAGTTCCAGCGGCTGCCTTTGCAAATAAGTCGGACAACTTCGTGGCTGCTCCAAGCGCGACGTTCTTGCAGAAATCAGGCCCAAGCGCGGCATTGAAGGTGCCCGGATCGCATTCGTCCAAGGCCACGACCTGTGCGAGACTTGGTGGATCTTCTTCGTGCGCCCCGCCAGCGAACATCAAACCGCCGGCGAACACCAAACCGCCAGCGAGTAAACCAAACTTCGTTACGGTAGTTTTCATCATGGTTCTCCTTCCTTCTTGTTCAGGAATTGTCCTGCCTTGACGTTTGTCTTTTACATTCATGACCGTTCTCTTTCGTAGAGTTAAGGGCCCGAGTCGAAGCTCGGGCCACCGGGGTTAACGGACAATCGTGTTGTGTTTGCCCGCCAGCATTCCTGCCTTGACTTTGGTCTTCACGTTCATGGCAAATCTCCTTTCGTAGTGCTGTAGGTTGCCCGACGGCACTCCCTCCTCGTGAGACTGCGGCTGATTCTTAGAGCGTTTTCAAAAAAGCGACGAGGGCGTCTTTGTCTTGCTGCGAAAGGTGAAGGTTAAAACGGGTGTCGTAGAAACTGACGGCATCCATCAGCGTAGCGGCGGAGCCGTTGTGAAAATAAGGTGCCCGTCCGGCAAGACCACGCAAGATCGGGCCCTTGAACTTGCCGATGTCGACGCATTTGCCGGTGACCATGGCGCGCCCAATGTCGGTGACTTGCACAATCTGTCCGGTCGCGTTACACATGACGGTTAGGAGCGGAAGGTCAGGCGTTCGGTGTGAGAGGTCAGCGAGGCCGATGTTGAGGGGTGCGGGCACCGAATGGTCGCCGACGTTGGGTGAATCGTGACATGTCCCGCAGAACCCGTTGATTGTCTGCTGATGAAGAACATCGTTGAGGCCCGCGACTCCGGTGATGGGGATTTGCAGCGTGTTAAAAAGGCTCTCGCCGCGGGCGACGGCACGTTGCGCCGCGGTATGCTCGTCATAGTCGCGGTCATTGATGTGCGCCCAATTGTTGTATATGTCGAAGATTTGTGAAGAGAAGGGAGCGCCGGTTGGATTGAGTCCCAGTGGATCATTGATGCCGATGAAGAACTGTTGTTTGGAGAGCTGGTCCGGCCCACCCTTGGCGCCATCGGCATTCAGGTCGCCGGCACTGCGATCATGGGTTTGGGCGGTGAAGATCTGGGTTTCGAAATCAACAATCTGCTGAACCTGTTCGGGTGAGGGAACAGCACCTTGCGCATGGCCGGTCGTGGCATCGACGGCTTGATGAGCAAGGTCGTCGGTGATCGGCTTGAAAGTGCCGTCAGGATTCTTGAAGGTTTCGCGGCCGTCCCACATGACCGTGGTGAGGAATGGCAGGTTTGTCGTGGGAAGCGGACGTCGATAGACGGAGATGGCACTCGTGCTGGTGCAACCGTAAGGGTTGTCGTTGCTGAGCACAGTGAATTCCGCGTTTGCCGGCACGAGCTGCTCGATACGAATCAGACCCTTGTTAAGAAGCAAGCTGTAGGCTTCACGACGCATCTCCTCCGTGGACACGTCTTGCGTAGGGCAGCCCGAGCCGTCGTTCGTCCGGAAGATGGGGTCAATGCCATGAGTGGCCGCGAAACGTGCCTGAATGTGAGGCGGAGTCACGGACCAAGCATCGCTGGCCTGGTGACACGTCACGCAACGACGGCCATTTGTGCCGAGATCTTGGAAGAACGCGTTTTTCGTCGTGTCCGTCGGGCCCCCCTCGTTGAAGTTTGCGAAGCGCCCATCACGGTCTACGAACTCCTGAAATCGCGGCACAAACCGATTGGAGTTTTCGGCAACCGCAAGCACCGCTCCGCCGCCAATCATAAGAACGCTTATCGTAAGCAAGGCGAAACGATGGTTGCGAGAGAATCTGGTTATGCTCGGAACAGAGTTGATCGTTTTCACTTTCATGGTCTGTCTCCTCTCGCAGAGTTATTGGTTCGACCCGAATGCCGGGCCGCCCGGGGTTAACGAACGATGGTGTTATGGTTTGCTGCGAGCCTTCCTGCCTTGACGTTTGTCTTGACTTTCATCGGTTGTCTCCTTGGTTAAAGTTGTTGAGGTTCTTCCCTCTGTCTCTAACAGCGCAAAACAGCGGCCGTTTTAATCATCTGCACGTGAAATAAATTTGCAGAGAGTAGAGGGTTCCTAACCCGCTGACTTGCATGGGTTTTCGCATTTGACAGCAGATTTAAGAGGCGCTAGGCTACGCCCCCAGGGACGTTTCCCATCCCAGAGAACCCCCTGTGGAGCACGAGCCTCCAAGCGAGGTCACGCAGTTGTTGCAGGTATGGCGGGGGGGTGACCGCAAGGCACTCGACGCCTTGCTCCCCCTGGTCTACAAGGAATTGCGTCGTGTGGCCCACTTCCAACTGCGGAACGAACGGCCAAATCACACGTTGCAGAGCGCCGCGCTGGTCCATGAGGCGTACTTTCGTCTGGTCGGGATGAGCCCTCTCCAGTGGGAGAGCCGCACTCATTTCTTTGCCATTGCCGCCCAACTGATGCGCCAGATTCTTGTCGACTATGCGCGCCGCCACGGTGCAGCGAAACGCGGGGGCAGTGTCTGCAAGCTCTCCCTCGATGAAGGGACGATGATGCCCCGCCGAAAAGATGTAGACGTCGTAGCCCTCGATGATGCCCTTATAGGTCTCGCCAAAATCGACCCGCGTCAGAGCCGAGTTGTAGAATTACGCTTCTTTGCCGGGCTCTCTTTGGAGCAGGTTTCTGAGGTACTGGAAATTGCTCCGGCCACAGTGCAACGGGATTGGACGGCGGCTCGCGCATGGCTCCATCGGGAAATGTCCAGGAATTCCTGCGTATGAGCACGGAGCGTTGGGAGCGGACCAAACAGATTTTGGAAGAAGCGCTCCGGATAACGTCTGAGCAGCGGCAAGCCTATCTAGACTTGGTTTGCGGACCAGATAGCGAACTGCGCGCCGAAGTAGAATCGCTAATTGCTTCTCACGCCGAGGCAGGTAGCGAGTTTCTCGCGACAGCCGCTCCGGAACTTCTGGATCTTAGTTCCTCAGTTAAGTTTCCCAAGCTGCCACTGGACCAGCCAGTTGGACACTACAGGCTGGTGGAAGAAGCCGGCCGAGGGGGGATGGGGGTGGTGTACAAGGCCGAGGATACGCGTCTACACCGTTTCGTGGCATTGAAGGTTCTTCCGGAAGAGGTCGGAGAGAACTCGGTAGCCTTAGCACGGTTTCGCCGTGAGGCAGAGGCCGCGTCTGCGCTGAACCATCCCAATATCGTTACCATCTACGAAATCGGGCAGGACGGTTCCACTCACTACATTGCCATGGAGTTGGTAGAGGGGAAGACGCTGCGCGAGCTGCTTGTCGCTTGCTTGCTGCCAATACGAAAAGCAATTGAAATCGCGGCGCAGGTTGCGGAAGGGCTGGCCAAGGCGCATGAAGCGGGCATCGCGCACAGGGACTTAAAGCCCGAGAACCTGATGGTCTCTGACGATGGATTCGTCAAAATCCTCGACTTTGGCTTGGCGAAGCTCGCGTCGACCAGTGGAGGGCTGTCGGATGCGTACACTGTGTCCGCGTCGCAGACTCGGCCGGGCGTAGTTCTCGGAACGGTGCAATACATGTCACCTGAGCAGGCCAGCGGCCGTCCGCTGGATTTCCGTTCAGACCAGTTCTCGTTCGGCTTGGTGCTCTACGAGATGGTGACGGGAAAACGCGCCTTTCCGAGAAGCACAGCAGCGGAGACACTGGTGGCCATTCTCCGGGAACAAGCCGAACCGATCGGAGTGCAAAACCCCGACGCCCCCGCTCCGCTGTGTTGGGCTATCGAGAGGTGCCTGGCAAAAGAGCCCGATAAACGCTACGTCTCTACCCGAGATCTCGCACGCGAACTTGCAGCGATACGCGATCGCTTCTCGGAAAAGCCAGTTAAGCTGATAGAGCCCCGCCCGACCAATATTCCTGTGCAGCGGACCCGGTTTGTGGGGCGAGAGAAGGAAGTAGCTGCCGCCAAAGAACTCCTGCTGCGTCAGGATGTGCGCCTGGTCACGATCACGGGTCCAGGCGGGATCGGCAAAACGCGTCTCGCGGTGGAGGTGGCGAGTGGCCTTGTCGAGAGCTTTCCGGGTGGGATTCATTTTGTCCCGCTCTCCCCGCTAAGCGATCCGGGCTTCATCGCTTCCGTAGTCGTTCAGACGTTGGGGATCCGGGAGGCGGGAGGTCAGTCGCCGCTCGAAATACTCAAGAAGAATTTACAGGATTCATTGTGCGCACCAATGCTGCTGCTGCTGGACAATTTCGAGCACCTGATTCAGGCGGCACCTACCGTGGCAGAGCTCCTAGTCATGGGTTCCAATCTTAAAATCCTAGTAACGAGTCGCGCAGCGCTGCACGTGTACGGAGAACATGAATTTCCGGTGCCAGCGCTTGCGGTGCCGGATTCGCGGTCCATGCCTCCGGTTGAGGTCCTGTCACAGTACTCTGCGGTCGCGCTGTTCGTACAACGCGCCGTCGCTGCCAAGCCAGATTTTGAACTTAACCGAGAAAACGCGCTCGCCGTCACCGAGATTTGCGCCCGGTTGGATGGTCTGCCTCTCTCGATCGAGCTCGCAGCCGCCCGGGTCAAAGTTCTTTCGCCCTCTTCCATGCGGACACGCCTCGCCAGCCGGTTGCAGCTATTGACGGGCGGCGCACGGGACTTGCCGACAAGGCAACAGACTCTTCGGGGCGCAATCGACTGGAGCTACGACCTTCTGAACGCTGCAGAGCAAAAGCTTTTCCGAAGATTATCGGTGTTCGTTGGGGGATGCACTCTGGAGGGCGTGGAAGCTGTGTGCGATACCAAAGGCGATCTCGATTTGGGCCTGCTCGACGGTATGGCATCCATGGTGGACAAAAGCCTGCTGCAGCAGGTCGAGCAAGCAAACGGTGAATCGCGGTTCTTGATGCTGGAAACGATTCGCGAGTACGCTCGGGAAAAACTGGAGGCAAGCTTGGAGGACGCCTTGACGAAGCGCGCCCATGCCGCCTACTGCCTGGTGCTGGCAGAAGAGGAGGCTACGGAACAGAGCGGCGCGGAAGGAGCGGAATGGCTGGAACGCTTCGCGCTAGAACATGACAATTTTCGAGCGGGCCTTGAGTGGCTGACAGAAACCGGAGATGCGGAGTGGGGCCTGCGTCTCGGCGCGGCCCTGTTTCACTTCTGGGAGACGCGCGAGTATCTCGCCGAAGGTAGGGACAGGCTGGGCAAGCTGCTGAAGATCGCAGGAGCGGCAGCTCCCACGAAGGCACGCGCGCGCGCGCTTTTTGCCGCAGGCGTGCTCGCGGGCGAGCAGGGAGATTACGCCTCGGCGGATGTGCTCATCAGTGAAAGTCTAGGCATCGCGCGTCAGTTGCGTGACAAGCAAGGTGTCGCCGTCTCTCTAAACGCGCTGGCGGTCTTTGCTCGGGACCGTGGTAACGTCGCACTTGCGCACTCCCTGTTCGAAGAAAGCCTTGTGCCGTGGAGAGAATTGGGCGACCAGAAGGCTATCGCTCGTTCTCTCAGTAACCTGGCGAATGTTGTCAAATTGCAGGGTGACTATCCCCGCGCGCGCTCCCTATATGCGGAGTGTCTCTCAATCTTCCGAGCACTGGGAGATCGGACAGGCGTAGCATGGTCGCTAAACTACCAGGGGGATGTCGCCCGCGATCAGGGTGATTCCCCAGCCGCGCGGACATTGTATGAGCAGGGCCTGGCAATTTTTCAGGAACTCGGTGACCGCTGGGGCATTGCTGGCACACTGGCTGATCTGGGAAGCTTGGCGAGGGAACAGCGGAATTGTCCCACAGCGCACTCTCTGTACCGGGAAAGCCTAAAAATTTTCCAGGAACTGGAACATAAACGCGGAATTGCCCGCCTGCTGGAGTGTTTCGCGTGCTCTGCTGCGGCACAACTCGAAGCAGAGCGTTCGCTGCGGCTGGCAGGCGCAGCGGCGGCGCTGCGCCAAAGCATTGGTGCTCCGCTCACGCCCGCAGAACAGGCCAAGCTCGAATCCACCCTGGACCCGGCACGACAGGTATTGACCAACACGGCGGGCACGACGGCCTGGTTAGAAGGTTGGGCTATGCCGCTCGAGAAAGCGATTGAAGAGGTGCTGATGCCACATTCTGCGGCTCGCTCGTTTGCAGCCACACGCGGACCAGACGAGCCAGTCGTATGATTGGGGGTCCAACGGGTTAGTCGGCTTGGGCCCGGCGCATTTTAGCCGACGCTCACTCCGCAGTTGTCGGGTCGATCAATCTGCGGACGGCGCAGATGCGATTCGCAGGGAAGCCTCCCCTTCGTGCATGTTCCCTGACCGCGGCCTCGTCTGGAGCGAGGTAGACGCAGTAAACCTTGTCGCCAGTTACGTAGCTATGGAGCCACTGGATCTCGGGACCCATGACCTTCAGAACGTTGACCGACTTTTGGGAGATTTCCCGCAATTGGGCGTCGGATAGATTCCCGGCTCCCGGTATTTCGCGTTCGATGACGAATTTGGGCATGGGCGAACCCCTGATGCGCATATATGCTAACAAGCAGATGGAGCGGTTTCAATACTGCTTCGCGGAAGCTGCCCCGGTCAGCGAAAAATCGCCAAGAATGAAAAAATGAGGTTGCCATGGATCTTCGATCGCTTCAGAAGCCGCTGAAAGAGCAATACCGCAATGACCCAAATGCTTCGCAAATCACTCTCCGGGCGAAAGGCGGGCAGACTGATGTTCCGGTTACATGCTCGGTCGCTATCGGACGTGCCATCTACAATGCCGAGGCCCACAAGGGAGTCGGAGGCGGCGGTACCGGCGCCTGTTCCGGTGACCTTTTGCTCGGGGCTCTGGCGGCTTGCGCGCAAATCACCTGTCAGATGGTCGCTGCGGCTATGGGTATACCAACCGAACGTATTGAGGTCACGGTGGAGGGAGACTTGGATCTTCGAGGCACCCTTGGCATATCAAAAGACGTGCCCGTCGGCTTTGAGAGCATTCATCTTCATTTTGATGTTGCTGCGCCTAAGGTAAGCCCGGAACAACTGCGCGGATTGCGCGAAAAGACAGAGCAATATTGTGTAGTGATGCAAACATTGCTCCGACCACCGGCACTCCACACGGAGTGGGTCGGGGAAGGATAAAGCACTAATACGAAGTTAAGCTTGGGAATACGAACCGCCAGGTGCGGCAACGAAATTTGTGTTACGAGGGGACGACAAACCACAAAAACGCCGAAGTGAGGTACACCGCAGGTACACGGAATGATCGTAGACTCTGGCAGAACGGCACGGAACATGAGAACACCGACGACCATACGGGAAGAAATCGACCGGTTGAAAGACGCGCATCGACGCACCGCGTTGCGGCGCGTGTCAACGACTCTGAGACAGGTGCTCGCATAATTTAGTGAGTTTTTCACCGTTCGACTAGTTTCCACCAGAAATTTCGTTCCAGGATGGCCTAGCAACGACGATCGGCAACTCGGTCGACCCACAGCATCCCCACTTTTGTTGCTCCTCAGGTGCCGCAGGCAGCGATGCCGGAGTGGAAATCGGCTTGTTAATCCAGACCTTGCTGGGAACAGCCGGTGGTTTGGGAGCGCTTCGTACGAAGCGCTCCGGGTGACGTTGGTAAGCAACATCGAGAACCTTCTGGCGTTGCCGCAAGACGTTTTCCGCTTGGCCATAGTGAACCGCGGCGGGCGTCAAACAAGCCTATGCCGGAATGACGGTGCTCTTCGTTGTACCACCGAAAAAAACTCTGACAGAAAGCACGACTGTCCTGGATACACCCAAAGCGGTCCGGGAACTCCGGCCGATATTTCAGGGTTCGGAATTGGCTCTCGGAAAAGGGATTGTCGTCCGACACGTGCGGCCGGCTATGCGTTTTCGTGACACCCAGATCGGCGAGTAAAAGAGCTACCGGCTTGGACCTCATCGAGGTGCCGCGATCGGCATGCAGAGTGAGTTGACCAGGCTGGATGTCTTGTTTCTTGCAGCTCTCCTCGATCAGCCGCTTGGCCAGCTCGGCGCTTTCGCGATAAGCGACCATCCAACCGGTGACGTAACGGCTGAAAACATCGAGCAGGACGTACAAGTAGAAATAAGTCCATTTCACAGGGCCGAGTAGCTTGGTTATATCCCAGCTCCACAATTGATTGGAGGCGGTGGCCATGAGCTCGGGCTTCTGGTAGGGCGGATGCGTCAACTGATCGCGGCGCTCGCGAACCTCGCCGTGCTCGTCGAGCAAGCGATACATGGTGCGAATCGAGCAGTGATACTCGCCTTCATCGAGCAACGTCGCATAAACAGCGGCTGGAGAACGATCCTGGAAACGTTCTTCGTGTAGACACGCCAGAACCACATCCCGTTCCCCCGGGCGGAGTGCGCGTGCCGGCGAAGGCCGCGACGCGCTCACCGCGGGAGCAGAAGTCTTACGGCCATCCCGGTAGTAAGAGGCGCGAGGCATACACAGAGCTTGGCAAGCAGCGCTGGTGCCGACGTCGCTCGCTAGCTCGGCGACCGCAGCCATCAGGATTTCTCCTCCGGGTCCTGCTCCGGAATCGGGTGACCCAACAGCGCAGCCACTTTTTTTTGGACGTCGATGATGATGTGCGCCTTACGCAGATCTTCCGTCAAGCGAGCGTTTTGACGGCGAAGTTTCTGGACTTCTTCTTCCATCGGATTGCGCTTGGACTTCGGCCCGCGTTTCTGTGGGGTCAGAGCCTCGAGGATTCCATGGGCCCGTTCTCGCCGCCAGTAGGTCAGCAGAGACGAGTACAGACCTTCGCGGCGGAGAAGGGCGCCAAGGCCACCTCGCGTCGTCGCAGCGACTTCGGCTTCTTGTAAGATGCGTTGTTTGTACTCCGCTGTGTAGGTCCGCCGCTTCGCTTTGGCAACTACTTCGGGATCCGGCCGCGAAGCCGGCACCGGATCGGCGCCCGCTTTGGCTGCCGCTGCACTCCGCTGCGGCTCGCCAGGAGGCGAGCCTCCGCTTCGTTCCGCGGCAGCCAAACCCCCAGGGGAAAGAACAACACCAAGAGAATTCCCGTTCATCTCTGATCTCTTCTTTCTCGCCCTTCTGCTCATTAATTAAGAGTACTAAACCTGTCTCAGAGATGTTGGCACGGAGGGTTGGCGGTCGTCTGCCAGCTATTGCGCGATGATCCGTCTCACACTCGCGGTTTACTTGTTCTGTGGCTCCGTACAGAGATGCGGAACAGCGAGTGGTTTGAATACGAAACGAACGTCCACCGCGCTGCAGGAGTAATCGTCGATCATGCACTACGAATCACTGTCGAGCACGGGTTTGCGCCCAGCGCCTTGCTTGATCTTGCCATTTCATTCGCCGATTTTTCCCCACTTCGCACCAAGTAGCTTCTTCCCACAACGCCGTTTCTGGACGGCGACATCGATGTCCACCCTCTACCGCACTCGCCTTATGTTGACACTTTTAGCCGGCCGGGACACGGGGTTGTCGTTGGCAAATTAAAGAGTCCGGTTTGCAAATCAACTCGCGCGGTGGCAGCCTGATATCCTTTGGAAGCGCTTCGCATCGGACTGCAAGTAGGGCCTTAACTGCTCATCCGAACTCAAGTAATATTAACTTCACATGTCACATCGGGAGCGCATCGACCCGGCGATCGAGAATAGTGTATTGACCCGAGGTGCGCGTCGGTGTTGTCTGTGCTTCTGCCTCGACCAAGACTTCTCTGAGAAGGACGGTCAAATTGCACATCTCGATCAGGATGCAAAAAACGGTTCAGAAGACAACTTGGCATTTCTGTGTCTAACGCATCACAGTCTCTGCGACTCCCGAACGAGCCAACATAAGAACTACACGCTCCAGGAGGTCAAGACTCCACGCGCACGACTTCACGAGAAAGTTGAATCCTACAAACCGTGTGAATGGGTATTGGTAATTGATGGACCATTCTCCGAGTTCGACAAGGCGCGGTGGAGGCCATCGCCGAACACCTCCGGAGCGTCCCTAGCGCTTTCTTCGAGCTCGCATAAGTAGGTGTCCCGCTTGCCTAAAATCCATTTGCATCAGTTCGAGCGCGGCGGACAAGTCCCAGCGGGAAAGCGGACCGGTTTCGCGACTTGTCATTCCCAATCACCTCGTCGCTGGTTCGGACCGGCGCACGCCGCAAATATACTGTATAAGTTAAGAGAGGCCAGTATCGTACTGGGCGATATGTTCCAAAAATGAACAGACATAAAAACCCTTTCTAGATATTCTTTCTACGAGTTGACTCGGCCCGAGCCGGGGGGCAGTTGGGCGCGGAACAGAACTACCACCCCGGGATTCTGGTTTGCTTGTTATGTCGGCGAATTCAAAACCCCACCTGGAGCAAGTTGAACAAGTCTCTGCTCTCGACGCACTTGGGCGAAGACAAAATCTCGTGCGAATCCTCTTTATTCATCGTTCTTTGGCAGATGTTGAGAACTGCCTACATGAACTCAAGAGGGCGCGATTTACGGTGAGCTCAGATGTAGTTGTGAGTCCCGAGCAGTTCGCCGAACGACTCCGTTCGCAGTCCTTTGACCTTGTCGTGACCGAGTACCCCAGCCCCAACTGGCAAGAAATGCAGGTGCTGGACCTCCTGGGCCAGATGAAGAAAGATATACCCCTCATTTTTTTGGTCCATGGCTTGAAACGCGAAACCGCTGCAGAATTCATCCTGAAAGGTGCTGCCGAATGCATTGAAATGGATAGTATTGGCCACCTACCTGTGGCCATTCATCGAGCTCTCGATGAAAAAGCGTTGCGCTCTCAACGTGATCGCGCCGAAAAGGACTTGCGACGTTCGGAAGCACGTTACCGTGCCCTGGCAGGAAATCTAAGCTACGGAATTTGCCGCTGCAGTCTTGACGGCAGGTTGCTGGAAATAAACGAGGCGATGATGAGGATCCTCGGTTATGGGTCAAGAGAAGAACTCTTGGCTCTGGACCTAGACTTCACGCGCGACATTATTCAAGACCCTGGCAGACGTGCGCAATTGTTGGGTCAATCGGGCGCGGATGCTCTCGTCGATCCCATCGAAATAGAATGGAAGCGGAAGGATCATTCGACCGTGAAGGTCCGGCTCAGCGGACGAGAAGTCCTCAGCGAGCAGGGCGATTTGGGCGCCTACGAGATCATCGCCGAAGACGTCACCAGGCAGCGTGAGCTGGAGGATCACCTCCGTCGACAGGCAGCCAGCGATCCACTAACCGGTCTGGCCAACTATCGCCGCCTCGTAGATGTGCTCGATTTGGAGATCAAGCGTAGCAAGCGCACGAGCCGAGCGTTTGCCTTGTTGTTCTTTGACCTGGACGGATTAAAGCTAATCAACGACCGTTACGGACATATGAGAGGAAGCCAAGCGCTTTGCCGGGTGGCCGATGTTTTGTGCTCCTGTTGCCGGGAGATCGATACTCCTGCGCGCTTCGGCGGAGACGAGTTTGCTCTTGTCTTACCGGAGACTAACGCAGAGGCGGCCAACTTAGTGGCACGACGTGTCTGTGAAAGCGCTGCCAATGACGGCAAGGGACCAAAGCTTTCCGTCAGCGTCGGTATTGCCGTCTATCCCCAAAACGGTGATTCGATTGAGAGCCTCTTGTGCCAAGCAGATTCGGAACTTTACTCGATGAAGCGACAAAAAATTGTGGCCGCAGCGGCCAGGCAAACCGCCGCTGGGCAGTAGACTTGTTTCGTCAATCCGGCGTGGCTTCACTGCGCGCCGCAATTGGCTAAAACGATTCTGTCACGCTGATTAGCTCAACCTGAGATAACATGCCGGCACCCTACCTCTCCGTAACTAATCGTATAAGGGCCAACAGGAAGGAAGAAGAAAAACCGACTTGACACTCCCCGGCCCTCTCATGGAAGGAGTTAGGTGGATGAATGGCGACAACAGAAATTAAAAAGGCGGCCCGATGAAGAGCCGCCTGAGAAGTTCTGCGGTATTGAGGTCTTAGGTGGCGTTAACGATGCCTATTGTTTGTTATAGACAGACACGTCGTTCGTTGCTTGTCCGGTTGCGTTAGTACCCTTCGATGTAACGGTCGTAACTTTTCCGTCCTGGGAAACTTCGACTTTAGATGTACCAATTACTTTGCCGCCTTGTTTCAAAGTCGCGTCGAACGTGTTGGAGTCGATGCGCTTGGCGGAGATGCTGTCCGCCCCACTAGGCATTGAACCCGTGATCGCATTGTCCTTCCCGTCAAAGCTGACCGCAAAGCTGTAAGCTATGGCGGTTCCATCCCCGCTAACTCCGTCGAAGGTATATTTGACTCCATCGCCTTGCGCTTCGACGGTCCGTGTCATGCTCTTCGGTCCTGGGCCGGGATTGAATTTTGACTTTTCCGGATTCAGCTTCCATGTTCCGACCAGTGGATTGCTCTGGGCAAACAGCGGGCCGGAGGCAACAACAGCCAAAATCCCAATCGCAACAAACTTCAAGAGGCTCTTCATTTGTGTTTCTCCTTATAATTTATCTTAGACATTCCTCCTCGCGTGTCGCGAGTCGGGCTTGAGTGGTGCGGCCTAGAGCCGCTAGCGTCTTGGGTGTGCAGACCTGTACGTCGGACAGGAGGATGAGCCCCGCACGAGGGAATCAAAAAGAACCTAGCAGGTTCTGCCCTGTTGGCGCTCGATGCGGCGCTTATCCTTTAATGTGAATGGACTGAGAAGCGGGAGTCTCGCCTCAAACAGCGAAACTTCGAACTGATACTGTTCTTCGAAAATGCGTGTGTCAAGGAGAATCGAAAACTTTCTTTGTGCAAAAGGAGCGACGGCGGCTCTTATCCAGGCCCTGTTCGTTACCTCAACCGCAAAAATTATCGGGGGGGGACACATGGATGCGGGATTTCCTAGGCGCGATTCGGCCCTTAGGGCATGTGGCCGACCGTGGTTTCGGATAACCCGAACTTATCAGACAGAATGCTGACGAAGTCTGGCAACCGCCAAGCAGACGAGGCTCATGATTTCCGCCGGAGCTTGCAGAGCATCGAGGACGCGCATCTCAGGTTTCGTCTTAACTTAGCACGATTAAGCGAAGTAAGAATTCCCCTTGACATCACGCATAAACTTAACTTATTATGGTTAAGTATAGACAGAGCCTGACGGCAATCTGAGCTGACATGAGTTATCTGAAATTGCCCCTTGGGCCAAGACAGAAAACGTTTAGCTGAGGTGGTTAAAAATGAGAACAATGAATCGCTGGGAGCAACCTTTCCGTGGGGCTGCGACCTTGCAGGAACAGATCAATCGCGTGTTTGGCGATGGCGTAGGACGTACGGGCGAGGAGTCGAACTTGACCCCGTGGGCTCCTGCCGTTGACATCTACGAGACGGAAAATGAACTGGTCGTTAAGGCGGACCTGCCGGATGTAAATCCGCAGGATCTGGACATTCGAGTGGAGAACAACATTCTCACAATTCGCGGCGAACGCAAGTTTGAGAATAAGGTAAACGAGGAGAACTATCTGCGCGTCGAACGCGCGTATGGCTCGTTCAGCCGGAGCTTCTCGCTGGCGAACTCCGTGAAATCGGAAGCGATCAAGGCCGATTATCACAATGGCGTGCTGACGCTAAGCCTCCCGAAGCGCGAGGAAGCGAAGCCGAAGCAGATCAAGGTCAATGTGGAAACCCACGCAATGGCAGCGGTAGCTGGCGCTCGCTGAGACCCGGACCCAAGACAAAGTAGCGAGGGGCTGGCGATATGGCGTGTTTGAGTCTTAGCCTTTAAACCGACCCGCTTCTTGATTTCCGCCTGATAAGCGCTAGTCGGACACCTTCGGCAAAAACAGCGGAGCGTCCGATTGTAGGCAGACGAATGCTCTATATGAGCGCTATCGTAGTAACCTGCTTGGCAGAATTTGACGGAATTCTGACTTTACAATGGGGCGGCTCTCAATCGGGCCGCCCTTTCCATCCACTGGGCCTCTTGAACCCTCGGGAAGACAGCTCAATACTCAGTCAGCAACCAAATTCCCAAAGACTGACATTGCGTCGAAATGCTCGATAACGCGCAAATCGGGCCGGCATCTTCCTTGCTCTCCTGCCCGTTCGCTCGCACTCGCCACTCCGTCCGTCACGCCTTGCTTTCATCGCGTGGCCCAACCGCCCAGGTGCACGGCGCGTGCGCGGAATAGTATCAAAAAGTTTCTTCGCCTCCGGAGTAGACAGCTGGTTGCCTCATTGAAGGCCGGAAACTAGAATGAGCCGCCAAGCGATTCACCAATTCCACCAAGTGCTGGAGATCTTCACCGCGCACTGACGTGAATTTCAGTCCCACTCCGCGTCCAGGTTCTGCGTGCCGCACAACACCGGCGGCCTTGATCGTGCCTTCCTGGACAAGAAAGTCAAGCCTGAGCGTTGCTCCAACGGCCAGCCCTTTCTGTGTCGCGACAAACAGACCTCCCAAGCTCACGTCCCGGACTCGTGCAGTATCCTCAAGTTTTTCAGACGCCCAATAGACCGAGACCCCCTGGCGTGTCTCGACTCGCTTGTAGCGCCTTCTCCCAGGGTCAATTCGATGCTTCCGGATGTATTTATCGGAGTGCATGTCCGTCCTCCGCTTGGAAACTAGTTCATAGAAAGTGACCATTCGAGCACACGTCCTCGCACTGGCCGATTCTCGTGAAAGCAACCATAGCTATGATGG
This sequence comes from Candidatus Elarobacter sp., assembly GCA_035639075.1. Lineage (GTDB taxonomy): Bacteria > Acidobacteriota > Terriglobia > Acidiferrales > UBA7541 > Acidiferrum. Next base: position 2,164 of record DASQYT010000074.1, on the reverse strand, counting down.
TTTGTCGCATTGTGACGTTTGATCGCAATTGCGGCCAGACACGTTGCGCGCTTAATCAATTGAAATTCGCGGGCGGAGGGGCGGCGCTGCACGCAACTGTACATCTCCAGAGACCCAAGCAGTTCGTCATTCTCCGCGACAACACCTGAGGAACAAAAAGCATGCAAACCAAAAAGCGCTGCGATCCGGGCGATTGCGGCGTGATCGGTTACATCGTGGCCCGGCAGGGAAATGAGCGAAACCATGTTGCCAATCTGAGAATTAATAGCGCTGCAGATTCTATCGAGAACTTCCAAAAGGGGCGTACGGGCAGAAATCGATTGAAGAAGCCGTTCTTCAGCTCTTATTAAATACTGGATTTTGTCGTCAGAACTGCGACGCAGCCTGAGTATTTGTGACGTATCACGTGAGCGGGAACCATATTTATCCATCGGTGCCCTTCCTTTGGAGGCCGCGTTCATATCAAATTGACGCTCCCGATTACGACGACGCGGGATTCAAATGTGGTAAAAACAACTAAGAGACGCTGGCGGCTTTTGCCTGCTTGCGTTTCATGGCATAAAGAGCCTGGTCCGCTGCGTGGAGTAGGGTTCCGATCGTATCGGCATCCTTCGGATAACTGACAACTCCAACGCTAACGGAAAGCCTTGGCTCTTCTGCATCTTTCGTAAGGAGACCGCAAATCCGATGTCCTACCATTGTCGCGGCGGCTATGCCGGTCTCCGGCAGGACCAGAGCAAACTCGTCCCCGCCTTGCCGCGCTGCGGTGTCTACGGACCGGCAGCAGTCTGCCAAGATGTGCGCCAGCCTGGAGAGCGCCCGGTCTCCAGCTAGATGACCATATCGGTCGTTGATCTTTTTCAATCCATCGAGGTCCAGCAATACCAGAGAGAATTCCCGCATGGTGCGTTTGGATCGGCAGATCTCCGCGTGCAGGGCATCGAAAAGACGACGATGGTTGGCCAGGCCGGTCAGTGAATCGCTCGATGCCTGGTGGCGCAGTTGCTCTTCAAGCGTCCGCTGCTCCGTGATATCAACAGCAATGATTTCATGGCCGACACAATCTCCGCGGTCGTCATGGATACCGCGTCCGCTCAGCTTGACTCTCAGAGTTGTGCCGTTTTTCCGCTTCCACTCGACCTCGATAGGGTTGATTCGCATGTTCTCGGAGGAGCGCTCCGCCAATGCTGAGCCCGTACCGAGATCAAAGAGGCCGTCCGACGGGTGATTTGCCGCCAGGAGTTCTTCTTTGGTTGCGTAGCCAAGCATGGCTACCAGGGCTTGATTGACACTGAGAAACTTTCCTTGAGCATCGCACCGGCATACTCCGTAGGCGGGATTGTCCACCAGCGCGTGATACAACGATTGCGAATGCTTTAAGGCCTTCCCGGCCTCTTCCAGCTCCGCACGCAGTTTCTTTTCGTTCAGGGCGCGGCGAACGGCCATGGGCAGTTGCGCGATATGCTCTCCCTCAACGTAATCGAAGGCGCCATGAGCGGTTAATTCCGCGATGGATTCTTTTCCCTTGGAGGTGGTCACGAAGAGAAGGGGAACTTCCTCCACCGTCTGACGAAGGGATTGCAAGCCCTGGGATCCTTTCCAACTGGGGCTGGGGTACTCGGCGACGACGACATCATAAGACTGGGAGCGGAGCTGTTCCGCACACTGTGCTAAGTTCAAAGCGATATCGGCACTGACCATGAATTGCGCTTTCTTGAGTTCTTGCAAACAACTTTCTACCGTGTCTGCATCGCGGTGGATGAAAAGAATGCGGAGAGGACGGAATCTCTGAGAATCCGTGCTCTCAGGTCGGAAACCGCTCTGATCAGACCGGACATTGTTCTGAGTCAGGCTAAACATCGAAACACTCACCCGGAACCACCGAAGCCGTCCATAAAGAGGACGTGCACGAGCCGCTAGGAGCGGCTAGGAGGTGGACCCCTTCATGCCCATCCTATGTAGTTAAGAAAGCAGCGTCTGTCACCTTTGTGACGGTTGCGCTATTAGGCAATCCACAGGAGACGGGGGGGCAACTAGCGAGAAAACAGAGGCAATTCGGGATCCCCGCGTTCAAAACGTGACCTCAGCAGCCTTCCCTATGAGACAAGATTGCTTGGCAATTGGGGTTTCGCATCAAGCGTAGCGAACAGGAGAAAGGCCCCCT
>DASQYT010000073.1:0-11002 GCA_035639075.1 Candidatus Elarobacter sp. | reverse complement strand
GCCGGCAGAAGTGATCGTTCCCAGCGTTGCATTCCCGCCCGGCACACCATTGACACTCCAACTGACGGCAGTGTCCCCTGTGTTTGTAACCGTGGCTGTGAACGTCGCCTGATTCCCGAGCAAAACCGACATGTTCATCGGATTTACGACGACCGCTATCGTTGGAGGAGGCGCAGGTGGCGGCGAAGGTGAAACACTTCCTGCAGTGCAGCCGAGCATCCACCCTGCCCCCGCAAGAAGTGCGATAAACACAAGCGTCCTGGTCTTGGATCTTTTTTCGTTGCTTGGCGAGAGGGACCGCATGCCCTCGCAAAAGCAGCCGAAGGGCCAGCGAAGAGAGAAGGGAAGAGGGCTCAGGTGTTAGTGAATAGGTGCGCGGTGACTCTGACAAAGAAACTGTCTTGAATCAGTATGTTGTCGCAGACTAGGAACGAACGAATGCGCTGCATTTCGTGATGCTTGACCTTTCCGAACCGGCTTGGTTCCGTTTCGTTCTGATTTGGAACCGAAGAGGCGCAGCGTTGTTTCAAATCGGGATTCCGTGCGCGAAAATTCCAGCGTTGACTTCCCTCGCTTACCCTCCAATAATCCGCGCATGGCTCGTCCTGATGCCGTTCGCCGAGTCAAGAGCTACTCCGCCGCTGACGGCTACGTCTATCAGTATTATTTTTTCGAAGGAAACCGCGCGCAGCGCGGCGGCAATCACGGCGGCGAATTTACTTACGTGGTCACCGCCGACCGGCACACGGCATTCCACTTCAAGATATTCGTCATGCAATCCGCGCTGGATTCCTGGGCAAAGGTGAACGGGCGCCCGCTCTCGAGTAGTGAGGAATACGCCGTCGCGAAAATGCGCCTCTTTCAGGCTTTCGATGAGGGAGCCGTCCAGGCTCCGGCGGGGGGCCAGCCAGCCCGGGAAGTGATTGTCGACGAATCCAACCTGGAAGAGCTGTTGGGACGGCTGGGGATCTGACCCGGAATACTTCGATGGCTGGAAAGGCCGTCCCGCAGTGAACCAATTTTCAGGCGGCGGCGTCTGGCTAGTTGCAGGCAGAAGGCGGACGTTCGAATCTCGCGCAGGATGGCAAATGCAGGAGCTGGTTCTGGTCCAACCAGGTAGCACGTCCGGCGGCCTTGCGGCCGCGCATGACAAGGAGGGGGAGCTGGCGCACGAGGCAGCCCAGGCTGACACCCGGCGCGAGTTCGAGGAGCGCCTTGCCGAGTGCGGCCCCCTTGCTTACCGCGTGGCCCGCGGCGTCTTGCGCAACACCGCGGATGCAGAAGACGTAGCGCAGGAAGCTCTGTTGCGAGCGTATCGGCGGTTCGACCGACTTCGCGACCGCAGCCGCTTCCGCGCCTGGCTGGTGCGAATCGCGTTTCGTTTGGCGCTGGACCGTTTGCGCTCCGGGAAACGGCGCGAACTGCGCGACACGCTTTGGTCGCAGCCGGAGCACCAGCCGCCTGCAGCGACTGCCGAAAACCTCGCGGCTTCGAACGAATTCCAGGCGCGCCTCGAAAATGCCCTCGCGGAATTGCCGGAGAAGTTGCGCATGGTCCTTTTGCTTGCGGCCATGAAGGGACACACCATCGATGAAATTGCCGGGATGCTGGGAATTTCCACGGGCACGGTGAAGTCCAGAATTTTTTATGCGCGAAAGCAGTTAGCGGAGAAGTTGCGATGCTATGCGAACACTATAAAGAAGCGTTGATCGAAGCGGCGTCGAGCGACGTCGCGCCACCAGGGGATTTACGCGTGCATCTCGATGGTTGCGCGGCCTGCCGCGCTGCATTCGAGCAGGAACAAGCGCTTTTCGCCTCCATTGATGGTGGCCTGCGCGTGACGGCGAACGCGGACGTGCCTGCTTCACTTTTGCCACGCGTTCGCGCTCGCCTCCATGCAGAGGCCGCGCCCACTCGTACTTGGCTTACGAACTGGCTGGTTTTGGCGAGCGCCGCGGCTGTTATTGCCGCGTTCTTCGTGGCACGCGTCGTGTGGCGGCCGGATGCGCCACAAAATCCACAGACCAACTCCACGCAAGAAGACCCATCGGGTCCGGTGATTCCCCCTGCACAAGAACCCGCGCAAGGACCCGGGCAGTCCGCAAAAAACAGTTCGCTTCCGTCCCCGCATTTCTCCATGTCGACGAACTCCCCGCAACACGGCGTGCAGTCCGCTCACAATGCGTTTCCCGAAGTGCTGGTCCCCAGAGATCAGGAAGTCTTACTCACGGAATACGCCGAGCAGTGGCGTACTCACAAGCACCCTCTGCTTCTCGCTCAGGAGTTCGACGCTACAACTTTGACGCCTCTGCAAGTTGCTCCGATCCAAATTGAAGAGCTTGACGTCAAGCTCTTAGCGGAAGAGAAGACGCAGTGACTTCCGTAGAGACAATTCGGCTTAGACACCGTTCGCATCGCCCAGGAGGAAATGCCATGAAGAAATTGTTCCATTTGATTCTGCTCGGCGCACTCTGCCATCCAGTGGTCCAACTGTGCGCTCAGGAAAAGCCCAAGAGCGAGGAGCGCGCCAAAGTCCCTACTCCCATCAAGGTGCAAATCATTTTTACCGAGCATGACGGCGACAAGAAAGTTTCCAGCATGCCCTACACTTTTACGGTTATCAGCGATGAAAAGGTTGGCGGCAATTACTCAACGAGACTTCGTACGGGTATCCGCGTTCCTATCGAGACGGAGGGTAAGGACCAGAAGATGACTTACATGGATATCGGCTCAAATATCGACTGTGGCATAAAGACTGAAGACGATGGCCGCTTTCATCTTTACTTGATCTTCGATCGTTCGGCGCTCTATCCCAACAAGTCCACCGAGGGCGAGAGACTCGTAGCCAATCCCGGTGGTCAGCCGGTGGTTCGCCAATTCAGAACTGACGAAAACCTGATCCTGAAGGATGGGCAAACTTCGGAGAATCTGTTGTCCACGGATCCACTCAATGGCCATACGTTTCGCGTGTCCGTCACGATTAACGTACAAAAGTAGGGCAGGATTCCGCCTAAGTCTTCGCAAGAATTGCTGACAGGGCCGAATTTAAATCCGGATGCAAAAACCGGTAGCCTAGTTTTTCCAATGCTTGCGGTGCGACGCGCTGGCTGGATAACAGCAGCGCGTCGGCCATTTCACCCAGCGCGAGGCGCAGCGCAAACGCGGGAGCAGGGAAGAGCGCGGGGCGGTGCATCTCCTTCGCAAGCACTCTTGTGAACTCGGCGTTTTGCAGCGGTTGCGGCGAGACAATATTAATGGCACCCCTTACCGAGGCGTTCTCAATAGCGAATCGCAAAATCGCGACGACATCTTCGAGCGTCACCCACGACATCCATTGTTTTGCGCTGCCTAGGCGGCCACCCGCCCCAAACCTGAAAGGCAACATCATCTTCGGCAGCGCGCCACCTTCGCGAGCCAAAATAATCCCAAACCGTGCGAGCGCCACGCGGATTCCCAGCGCCTCGGCCTTTAATGCTTCTGCTTCCCACTCTTTTGCCAGGCTGGCGAGGAAATCCGTTCCAGGCTTGCTCTCCTCGGTCAGAGTTTCGTCGCCGCGGTTGCCGTAAATCCCAATTGCGGATGCCGACACAAGAACGCTTGGCCGGGCATTCATTCTCGCGAGCGCGTTCACCAGCGCGCGGGTCGTATCGATTCGGCTGGAGCGCAGTAGCGCTTTCCGCTCCGCGGTCCACCGCCCGTCTGCGATCGATGCGCCTGCCAGGTTTACGACTGCATCGGCGCCAACGCCCGCGCCGCCCAATTCTCCGGTTGCCGGATTCCAGGCCACCGCGAAGCCTTCTTTTCCGCCCTCACCACCTGCGCTCTGCGGCCGAACCAACCGGCACACGGTATGCCCAGCTGAGGCCAAAGCTCTTGTCAGCGCCGTGCCAACCAGGCCCGAGGAGCCTGTCACCAGAACCTTCATGCAACTCCTCTTCGCTCTTCTTTATCTGCCGCTAGCAAAGTACCAGCCATTTGCACGCTACGCATCCCGTACGCCACGGTCAAGCGATTGAATTTTTCAAATACTACTTTTCGTACGGAACGTTTGAATCTTTCGTTGAGTGACGCGGATCGAGCGCAGCAGTGTTCCTGGACCGCACAAGCCAAAGCCCACCTACTAGCCCCTTCCCGCACCGCGGGTTACAATTCCCCTGTGCCACCAGTCTCACAAACGATTCGCGTGACGGTCCTCTTTTTCGGGCGTCTCAAGGATGTCGCCGGCCACGCCGAAGAGTCCGCCGAAATCGGAGACGCTGCGACGATCGAGCAACTCTTCGGTCTCTACGCGGCGCGTTATCCCGAGCTTGCAAGATACCGCTCATCGGTCGTCGCTTCGCGCAACCAGGAATTTGCCGCCTGGGATACGCCACTCCGTTCGGGAGACGAGGTTGCGTTTCTCCCGCCGGTGAGCGGCGGGTGACGCATCGACATGGCGACACTTCCCCACGATGACATCTACCAGTTGGTGCGAGAGCCTATCGATATCGCCGCACTGGCCCGCAGCGTTCGCGCCCCCGAAGACGGCGCCATCGTCACCTTCGACGGCTTCGTGCGCAATCAATCCCACAACCGCGCGAGTCTGTATCTTGACTACGAAGCCTACGAATCCATGGCCCTCGCCAAGATGCACGAAATTGGAGTTCAGCTCCGCGAAAAATATCGCATCCATTGTGTCGCCATGGTCCACCGGCTCGGGCGCCTCGAAATCGGCGAAACTAGCGTATTTATTGCCGTTAGCGCGCCACACCGTGCCGCGGCCTTTGACGCTTGCCGGTTTGCTATCGATACCCTGAAGCGGACCGTGCCCATCTGGAAGAAAGAATATTTCGAAGACGGGGCTGTGTGGGCCGATGGCGAACTCCCTCCTGCGCCTGCGGCGACACCGCGCGCGAAACCTGCATCCTAATTCCTAATGCCGATGACGCCCTTTCGCCCCCCATCCACTCTGTTCTTCGCTGTTTTAGTGCTCCTGTTCGCTGGGGTGGCATTCAGCCAGGACAAGCCTGACCGTCCTCCGTGGGCGCAGAAGTCCAAGTCCACGGCGAGTGGCAACCCAACCTCCAAGCCGGGCAGCACGTCCACGTCTACGGCGTCGCCCACTTCGGCCCCGGACGGCGAGCCTGGAAAGACCGTCCAGCCCACGCCAGCAGCTTCAAAAGACGAATCGCAGGATGCCGCGGCCCAGCGCGGGCGCATCCGCGTCAACGTAAACCTTGTCAACGTGCTCGTCAGCGTGCTCGACGAGAAGAACCGCCCGGCGCCGGATTTACCCAGAGAGGCTTTCCAACTTTTTGAAGAAGGCGTTGAGCAAAAGATCGACAAGTTCGAGCCGGAAACTTCGCAGCCGCTGGACCTGGCGATCATGATCGATGCCAGCATGAGCGCTCACAAAGAGATCACCTTCGAGCAGGAAGCCGCTGCCCACTTTATTCGGCAGGTTTTGCGCGCGGGTGACCGGCTGGCTGTTTTTTCGTTCGATGAAAACGTGACGCAAGTCGCATCGTTTTCAGACAACGTCGCCGAGCTGCAGTCGGCCGTCCGCAGGATTCCGCCAGGCGCCGGCACTTCGATTTACGACGCCGTGCTTCTCGGTTCGCGCGCGCTTGGGCGCCGCGGGGATGACCGCCGCCGCGTGATCATCCTGGTGACCGACGCGGGCGAAACCACCAGCCGCGCCGATTTCGACGCAGCTCGCAAGGAGGCGGTCCTTTCCAACGCGCTCCTTTACACCATCGTTATTCGCCCGGTGAAAAACGAAAGCGGCCGCAACACCGCCGGGGAGCACGCTCTCGAAACCATGACCGACACTACCGGCGGCGCCATGTTTTATCCCGACACGCCACAGGAACTGGGAGCCATCTTCGATCGCATCGACCGCGAACTACGCACTCAGTATTTGCTGGCCTACTATCCCACCCCGCGCGGCCCCGCCAACACCTACCGATCCATCGTCGTCGCGGTTACCCCCGCTAACTACCAGGTCCGCCACCGCAGGTCCTACCTCACTGGCCCGCAATAATTTTTTCTACTGCAATCGTGGTGTTTCAGTTTGTTCTCTCGGCTTTTTTCAGCCACCACAGTAATATTGTTGGGATGAACGACTCCTATCTTAGCGCCGCGATCGAAATCGCCCAGGAGGCGGGCAAAATACTTATCGAAGAATTGTCGCGCCCGCTCGACATTCGCTACAAAGGAGACGAAGTCGATCTCGTCACGCAGGCGGACAAGCGCTCGGAACGGTTCATCGTTGAACGACTGGCAAGATACTTTCCCGACCATGCCGTTACGGCTGAAGAGGGAACGGGGCACGAGAGCGCTTCGGCTTCGAAATTCCGCTGGCACGTTGATCCACTTGACGGCACCACCAACTATGCGCACGGCTATCCCTGCTTCAGCGTTTCTATTGCGCTTGCAAAGCGAGACACGCTACTTGCTGCCGTAGTTTTCAATCCTTTTTACAACGAACTGTCCACGGCCGCCCGCGGCGAAGGAGCCGCGTTCAACGGCAAGAAAATTCACGTTTCCAAGGTCGCCACGCTTTCGACCAGCCTCCTCTGTACCGGTTTTCCCGTGCGAAACCGCAAAGCCAGCGCCAATCTTCAATACTACGGTGATTTCACACAACGCTCTCACGGTGTACGCCGCGATGGCTCCTCCGCGCTCGACCTCGCCTCTGTCGCGTCGGGCCGCTTCGACGGCTTCTGGGAATTCGGACTTGCGAAATGGGATACCGCCGCGGGCGTTTTGCTGGTCGAAGAAGCCGGTGGCAAAGTCACAGATTTTTCCGGGAAACCTTATCAGCTTGGAGGCCCGGTCATTCTTGCCACCAACGGGCTGATCCACGAAGAAATGCGGACCGTCGCGCTGGAGATCTCCCGCCGGTCCCCGGCAGGTGTTTGAACAGGTTCCGATTCGCGCACTAATCTCATCCTTATCCTGCGCTTACGATTTCCTTACGTTCGAAACGTTAGCATTCCGAGGCAACGAAGAAGCATTCTGCGCCTGCCAAAGACGCACCTTGATCCAACAACAATCCGTTGCCGAGGAGCTTTTTCAGGAGAGAGAAATGCGCGCGTTCAGCCACAACGGAAGACTGTCCCGGATTTTTCTTACGGCATTGCTGTCTGTCGGCATTTTTTCAAATTGCCTGCAGGCCGACGACAAGGAATCAAGCAATCCGCGCCCAAAGTCTGCGCCGCCAAAGAGTGATGCCTCCAAGGTGGAAGCGCCCGCTCCTTTGACGGAGCGCGAGCGCTGGATGCTGGACCGCATAGAGCAACTTGAAAAGCGCGTCGCAGAACTTGAAAGCAAGAACAATTCGCCCGCGGCTGCAGCCGCTGCAGCACCCTCTCCGCAGCCCAGCTCGCTGGATCCAATCGCTTCTGCGGCAGTTGCGGCCGCTAAGCTGGCTCCGACTGGGACAGGAGCAATTACGAATGTCATTCCTGCAGAAAAGGTTCTCGCCGCAGTCAGTCCCCAAGCGACCGAAAAGGGCAAGGCAGGCGTGCCGAAATCACCAGCAGCGGAGCCCTTTGCGTTCGCGGACTTCACATGGCTGACCGGCAACGCCCGCACCAAGGAATCGCCGATGGACACGACGTTTTTCACGCCGGAGATTCGCGCCGACATCGATTACATTTACGATTTCAATCATCCTAAAGACAACTCGATCGGTGGGTCGAGCGAAGTCTTCAGGGTCAATGAGGTCCAGGTGACGCAGCTCGGTGTAGGCGGCGATTTTCATTACGACAATGTTCGCGCGCGTTTGATGACCCAGTTTGGTTTGTATTCGCAAACCACGCCGCGTAACGACGCGAGTCCTGCGCGCGGCCAGTGGAATCTGGATAATGCTTACCGGTATATCTCGGAAGCGTACGGTGGCTACCACTTCAACGCACTGTACGGGATCAATGTCGACGCAGGCATTTTCATGTCCTATGTGGGTCTCTTCAGTTACTACCAATTCGACAACTGGGCCTATCAGCCGTCTTATGTTTCATCGAACACACCGTGGTTTTTCAACGGCGTGCGCGTGCAGATCTTTCCAACGGAGCATTTGAAGATCGAGCCGTGGTTTGTAAACGGCTGGCAGTCGTACGGCAGGTTCAACAACCGGCCTGGATTCGGCGTGCAGTTCCTCTGGCGTCCGAACGGCTGGCTATCAGTCCTCGGGAATCAATACATGTTGGGCACGGATACCCTGAACACGCCGGGCCGAGTTCGCTATCACACGGACGACAGCATTCAGATTAAGTACTACGACAACCAGGAACATTTTCTGAGCAAAGCCGCCTTCTCGCTGACCGGAGATATGGGGTGTGAACACAGTGGCGGCGTCAGTTGTGCTGGCAACTCCGCGAAGGGTCCTAAGCAGAGCTTCCTTGGGTACATGGTCTACAACCGCCTGTGGTTCGATCGCGACAAGTACGCGCTGACACTCGGCGGCGGACAGATCAACAACCCTGGACGTTATCTCGTCTTGATTCCGCCGATTAATGGAGCAACCGCTGCTTCGGGAACACCCTACTTCACGGCGAACCCCGGCGATCCGTACAAGGCTTGGGATGTATCGGGAACCTTTGACTGGATGCCGAGCCAATACATTACCTTTCGATGGGAGTACAACCATCGGGCGGCCAATGTGCCTTACTTCTCCGGCTCCGGCGGAGTAACACCCCCTGGTGGCAACAACGGTGCGTCTGGCTCCTTCGTTTGCCTCAGCGGCTTCACGACCTGCAACGGCTCGCCAACAAATACTTGGTTCCCGGATCTTCGCAAAACCGAGAACCGTTTGAACATGGCGATACTCGTCAAATTCTGATTCTGTTAGAGAATCACAACAACACTTCGGCGTCATCTTTGCGCATGTTGCGACTGTTTCATCCATTTGCTCTACGTCGTAGAATGTCGACCGTGACGAAAAGCAAAACCAAGAGGCCCGCAAATCCCCGAACTAACGCTCGGCCGAACCAGCGATCCAGTCGAGACGGCGACCATTTTTTGGAGGCAGCTGCTCGCTTGACAGAAATTGGAAAGGGCTTCCATGCACGCGGCTGGGTGCTGGGCACGAGCGGAAACTTCAGCGCGGTGATTTCCCGCGAGCCGCTGCGCCTGGCGATTACTTCAACGGGGTTGGACAAGGGGAGCCTTGCGCCGCAGCAGTTTCTCGAGATGGACGAAGCGGCCAACGTCGTGCGTGGCGAAGGGCGCCCTTCCGCAGAGGCCCTGCTGCATCTCGCTATCGCGCGAGACGTGGATGCTGGCGCTGTCCTGCACACGCATTCCGTTTGGAGCACGGTCCTTTCGGGCTCGCATGCATCACAGGGCGGTATCGCGTTGGAAGGATTTGAAATGCTCAAAGGGCTTGAAGGCGTTCGAACCCACAAGCACCGCGAGTGGCTGCCGATTCTTGAGAATTCGCAGGACATGATCGAGCTGAGCGAGCGCGTTTCAAAAACACTGCGCGATACTCCGGGAATCCACGGTTTCCTTTTGAAGGAGCATGGGCTTTATACTTGGGGTGCGGGCTTGCAGGAAGCCAAGCGCCATGTTGAAATTTTGGAATTCCTGATGGAAGTGCTGGTTCTCTCCGGCGCCGCGCAGAGCGCGTGATTCCGCGCCGGCCGAACTTAGGAGTTGATTGCCGTGGCTGTCCTTCGAGTCCCTGATGAAAACCGTTCGCTCCGCCTACAAGGCGAGGTGCGCAATTACCTCGCCGGGATTGGCATTGACTACGAACGCTGGGAGTCTCCAGCAGACCTGACTGTGGATGCTTCCGCCGAGCAAGTTCTGAGCGCCTATAGCGAGCAAGTCGAAAAGCTCAAGCGCGAGGGTGGCTACGTCACCGCAGATGTGATCGACGTCAACACGAATACTCCCGGGCTGGAAGCCATGCTCGCCAAATTCAATATTGAACATACGCACGACGAGGACGAAGTCCGCTACATCGTTTCAGGGCGCGGGCTATTCCATATCCACCCGCGACGCGGTCCCGTCGTCGCGATCGAAGTGGAAGCCGGCGACTTGATTCGCGTTCCGCGCGGGACGCTCCATTGGTTCGACTTGTGCGGAGACCGCCGCATTCGCGCCATCCGTTTGTTCCAGGACAAGTCCGGCTGGACGCCTCACTATACAAGCAGCGGCGTGGATCGGAATTACGAGCCCGTTTGCCTGGGCCCCAGATACATTCCGCCGCAAACGGCTGCGAAGTAGCTGGCGTGCCGCTGATCGACGAATCCCAGATTCGCATTATTCTCCTCGATATCGAAGGCACAACGACGCCTATCAATTTCGTTTATCAGACGCTCTTCCCCTACGCGAGTCGCAAGCTGAAATCTTTTCTTCAAGAACACGCCCAAGATCCTGAAATTCAGTCTTTGATCCAGGAGCTACGCGGGCAGCGCGAGGCGGATGAACGCAATGGCCTTGAGCCGCCTGCTTGGCAGGACCATCCCGAAGAAGCGCGGCTGCGTTCGAGCGTCGCCTTCTGCCAATGGCTGATCGCGCGGGACAGCAAGTACACGCCTCTCAAGACGCTTCAAGGAAAAATCTGGCAGCAGGGATTTACGAGCGGGAAATTGCGCGGAGAGGTGTATCCGGATGTCCCGATTGCTTTCGAACGCTGGCGACGGCAAAAGAGAATGATTTGCATTTACTCGTCGGGAAGCCTCCTCGCGCAACAAAACCTGTTTCGCACGACCGCGTCAGGCGACTTGACGCCGTACATCACCGCTTTCTTCGACACGCGCGTGGGGGCCAAGTCCGAAGTGGAAAGCTTTAAGAAAATCGCCGCTTCGCTTTCGCATGCAGCCCAGCGCTTCCTGTTTGTTTCCGATGCCGCGAAAGAAATCGAAGCGGCGCGATCCGCGGGAATGCAAGCCATCCTTTGTGAACGCGATCCGGAATCTTCTCCCTCTCGCCGCCAGAGCGGTGCCATCCACAGTTTCGACCGCTTGATTCCGGACTAGCGTCCCAAGCCGTCGAAGTGCTGCTTACCGCG
>DASQYT010000072.1:0-3811 GCA_035639075.1 Candidatus Elarobacter sp. | reverse complement strand
TGTGGCAACTGCACTATGCCATGGACTCGGACAAAGCGCACAACGTGGCAGAGTCGTTCATCGCCAACGTGGACGAAAAGTGCGCAGGTAAGTACATCCAGGTGACGGCGGAGCAAAACGGTACCTTTACGGTCTTGAATTCGAGAAATGGCTACACGAAGACCTATTCGAAATAGAGGCGTTCGTTTTCATCGATGCCGTTCATCAGTCTATGAAGGCTGGTCAAGAACTATTAAGACTTCGCGAAACGCGCCAAGAAACCGCCTCCGGCGCGCAATTCGATGGTGAGAGAATCGCTGCGCTTATGAGTTGACTTCTCGATCTCCAGTTTGGCGTCGTCCGTTGGGCTGTCACGAAGGAACACAGCATTGTATTGGGCCTCGCCCAAGAACGAGAGATGTACGCGTATCGTCTTGGCTTGAGGGCCGAGAGCCATCGGGAATAACGAAGGTGGAATATTCATCCGCTGCGCGCGAAGCGTTTTCTACGCCGGGAATGACGTGGCGATAGGCAACGCCGTCGTTAAATACTCGGACCTCAAAAGTGTACGGAGTGAAACTCAAATCATGCGTGAGAGAGAGTTTGGCGCCGTTGCATCGATTGACGGCCGTGGCATGGGCGCCATACCACAGATAGGATTCGTCGATGGAATAGCGTTCGAGGTTGTTGAACACAACTCCCGAGGAAAGGTCATAGCCGTCAAGCTTCATCACGATCGGGGAAGGCGCGATCACGACTGTATTCCCCATCGTCACGGTGAAGGTCAGACGCTCCGCGTTGGGCAGGATCGTGAATTTGATTCTGCCGTCCGGGCTTGCGACCTGAACTTCTTGCATGTGAACGCGCTGCGATCGTCGAGACCTAGGCGGCTGCGATTGGGGCTGTGCTTGAGCAAAGCATGCTTGCGAAAGGCAAAATGTCGCTGCGGCTCCAAGAACCAAACGAACAAGAACCAATCTTTCCTGCACAGTCTCACCTCTTGACTGAATTTCTGGAGATGTTTTCCGTCGCCGGAGCCGGTTCAGACTCCTTCGCGCGGTTTTTCCTTGCGGACAAAAATGTTGTCCTGGGTAGGCTCGGCGTCGCATTCGAGGGCGATGGTCGTGACCGGATGGTCCGGCGCTTCTGCCGGCAAGCCGGTGAGGCGTACGCGGTACTTGTCCTGTTGGAAGGTGATTTTTTCTCCTGAAGCGAGAAATCGCGCTGACTTTACCTGCGCCTGCAAGCCCGCCACGACCGCATAATCGCGGGGCCAGAAGTGCACGTGCATGTAGAGGGTGTTGCCCTTGCGCGTAAAGCCCGCGTAATTCGAGCGGCGCGGCTGGCAGGGATCCGATGCGTAGATGCTGTCACCGTTGCGACGCATCCACTGGCCGACTTCCGTCAACACGCGGACGGATTCCTCGGGCACGCTGCCATCCGCGCGGGGCCCGATGTTCAGAAGGTAGTTGCCGGTGTCGCGCGAGCAGGAAATCAAATTCTGAATGACGCGGCGCGGGCTCTTCCAATCGTCGTCGGCCCGCTGGTATCCCCAACTATCATTGAGAGTCATGCAGGATTCCCAGGCTCGGCCTTCTTTATCCGCGGTAATTTGCTGCTCAGGAGTGGAAAAATCGCCCGGTAGCTTGTTGCGATTGTTCACGATGATGTCCGGCTGAAGCTCGAAGACCATTTTATTCATGCGCTCGGACTCCCAACCAGTGGCGTCGAGCGGCCACGAAACGTCGTACCAGAGAACGTCAATCTTTCCGTAGCTGGTGAGGAGCTCGCGGATATGAGTGTGAATGTATTCGACGAGGCGTTTACGCGCAGCCTCGTCCGTGGCGCAGCGAGCGCCGTCGGGATGGTGCCAGTCCATTAGTGAATAATAAAAACCCACGCGCATGCCTTCGGCGCGAGCGGCGTCCACATATTCGCGGACCAAGTCGCGGCCCGGTCCTTGCTTAGGCGAACAGTAATCGGTGGTCTTGGTGTCGAAATGGCAAAAACCCTCGTGGTGCTTGGTGGTCATTACCATGTAGCGCATGCCGGTTTCGCGGGCGATTTTGGCCCATTCGCGGGCGGGGAATGGCTTGGGCTTGAATTCCTTGGCGAGCGGAGCATATTCTGAAACAGGAATACCCTCGTTTTCCATGACCCACTCGTGGCGGCCGATGACGCTATAGAGTCCCCAGTGGATGAACATGCCAAAGCGAGCCTCGTGCCACCACTTCATGCGGCGGATGCGATCGGCGTCACTAGCGGATGGGGCCGTCGCAGCCTGCGCTGGGGTGGATGATTGCCCGAAACCAAGCGCAGAACTCGTGGGGAGCGTCGCCGCAGCCAAGGCTGCGCCGGTTCCAATCATCCAATCACGACGCGACGCTTTGCTTTTTGACATCGGTTGAGCCCTTTCACAAGAATTTTAGTCTATCCGCCGGCCCAGCGCGACGGTGGGCGTGCCGAGTGCTCGAATGAATGGCGAGCCCAGACGGCCTTAGAAGATGAATCTCAGCCCAAACTGCAACTGCCGCGGCGTCGTGCCTTGGGCCAGGGTCGTAATCTTGCCAGCGCCGGTAGCAATCGCGGGCACTGTTCCGACGCCAGGAACGTTCACGGTACCGGAGTTGATTGTCAGTTGCGCATTTGCCGGTGTGTCGTAATTCTGAATGTTGAACACGTTGAAGCCCTCAAGACGGAGCTGCAGGCTCATGCGTTCGCCAATAGGAACTTTTTTGAACATGGAGAAGTCCATGTTGACCACGTGCGGTCCGCGGAAGACATTACGGCCCAGGTTACCAAACGCACCGGAAGGAACGCCGAACGCGCAAGGGTTGAACCAAGTGGCGGCAGTATATACAGCGTCCGCGGCCCTCCCCCCCTGCGAGATGGTCAATTGGCATTTCGGGTCGGGGTTCGCAGCTACAGGCCCGGCGACGAACGGGTAAGCAATCAAGTTCGGCCGGGCGTAAGTGCCAGGACCACCTGGCGCACTGCCTCTGAGATTGGCAACATCCCCGCTAACCTGCAGATTGTACGGTGCGCCCGAGCGCGCCTGGAAGATGTAGTTGGCCTGCCAATTCCCCAAGACCCAAGACAAAGGACCGCCATGGAGCCACGATTTTCCTCGCCCAAACGGAAGCTCATAGATGGTAGCCCACGACACAAAGTGCTTAATGTCATACGACGAGACCCCGCGCGCCGTGCTCTGATCGTAATAGTTCTGAATGGTTGAGCCACCGCCCGGCCCGTTCTCGACGTTGAAGTAGCCGCTCCCTACATCGGTGGACTTGCCCCAGGTGTAGGAGACCAATGAGTACAGACCGTTCGCAAACTGCTTTTGGAGTCGACTTTCCAATGCGTGGTAGTTTGCATAACCAATCGGGCGCGAGTAAGTGAGACCTGCCGTAACCCAGGGCATCTGACGCGTGGCGTCTACCACGGAGGCCGGCGTTCCATTGGGAAAGGCCTGCGAGGCGGCATTGGCGTTTCCGGCGCCATAAGGAAGCCTTCCGCTCGCACTGCCTGCGTACGCAACGGAGACCAGCATAGTCGGCCTCAGTTGCCGTTGCAGTTCGAAGTTCCATTGCTGCGAGTAGCCGTCCTTGAAGTTGGGATCGTCCCCCTGATTTGGGAAACCATTCCAGGGCAGCCCTGTGGTGGACTTGCCCGCGCCCGCCGACGTGTACGTCGGCAGCGGTGTGGCAAATCCCTGGCCCTGCTGGGCGATGATGTTCAGCGCCGTGCCATTGGTGAAGGCGCACGACCCTCCGTTGGTGCAGGCATTGGCCGTGCCAATAAATGCCGTGGCATCGGGCCACACCATCGCCTC
>DASQYT010000071.1:0-18486 GCA_035639075.1 Candidatus Elarobacter sp. | reverse complement strand
GGCCCGAACGCGCCAGTTCTAGGACTGGCGCATTCGGATGGTTGCGGGGGTCAGATTTGAACTGACGACCTTCGGGTTATGAGCCCGACGAGCTACCAGGCTGCTCCACCCCGCACAACCACTATATCGGACGTGTGCACTTCCGTCAAACCATTGCAAATGGCGAAAACGAAGCGGTCTTGTGAATTAAGGTGAGGCGGACTACCACTCGTTGTAAGGCGTGTTATCGAAAGGCGAAGCTCGGTTCGAATTGGAATGAACGTCAACCATGCCCGTACTCGATTGATCTGGGCTCAACACCACACTATCATACTGTGGCACCCAGTCCTTTGCCCGGGTCATCGGATCCGTCGGGACGGCGCGCAGGTAGCCGGACTGTACGAGATCCTCGATGGACTGCGGCGCGGCTTGCTTGTCCAGGGTGTAATTATCGATCGAAGTTCGGATGGTCTGGAGATTATTTTTCAGTACGGCTTCGTTGGCCTTCTGCACCGATCTGTCGTACCGTCCCACGGCCATCCCAATCAAAATGAGAATGATCGTAATGACGATCATCAACTCGATGAGCGTAAACCCCGCTGCTGCCAGTCTGCTGCGGCGTTTCACCGACGCTGGTTTGCCGATCCGAATCTGCGATAACATTCTCAATTCAAATCCTCACCTGAATTACCAATCGGAATACCTCGTCCCGTCGAGAGCTGTGCCCGTCGATTTCGAGTACACGTCGAACACATTTTTGCCACCCCAACTCGTCGAATCCGGATCGTCCTGAACGGCCCGCAAGCCCCATTCGGCGCGTCCGGTCATGGGGTCAACGGGGACCTTTCGCAAAAAACGAACCTTCCGATCGCTGCCACCTGCGAGCTGCACTGGCTTCACCAGCGTTTCTAGATCCGGTGGGTAGCCTTCGCTCCCGATTTCCACGCGAATCTGGTTCCGGTCGGCCGCATCTTTGTAACGGTCGATCGCATCTTTCATCTCCCGGAGGTCGCGGCGAAGCTCCGCTTCTTTCTGTCGAATGATAGTGTACTTCGCTATGGGCAATGCGGCCGACGACAGAACCATTAGAATGGCGCAGGCGATAATCAACTCCAGCAGCGTCATCCCCGACTCGTAGGGAGACAGCTTCCGCCGGACTCGTCTGTTAATTCGCCAGTAGTTTAGAATGTATTCCAACATCGCATCGCTCACACGATTTGACTATGGCTGGACTTGCACCGTCGCCTCGCTGGTAATCAGCGGGATCAGATTCTGCTGCGAATCTTTCGCGTTCACTTGCACAATCGACAGGTTCGATGAGCCGGGCGCCAGACCTTTGATCACGATTCCGAGCAGCGTCCCGCTTCCGCTCACTCCAGCGGTGTTCGGCCCGCGCGTCGCGGAAATAATCGACTGGCCTTTATCCTTGAAGGGCTGGTGCACGATGGCAATTTCCTGCGTCCCACCCGATAGGAATCCGCCGTGCCGCACCTCTTCCACGCTGATGACCGCGGGGTTGTACTGTAGAAGGAGCGGGATGGAGAAGAGGTCGTTCACGTTCTCAATAACGACTCCAATCGTGGCTGTTTGTCCCGCCTTCAATGACAAGCTCGGCGGTTCAAAGCGAAGCTTGGCCGCCGCTCCCTGAGCCGCCGGCGCTGGGGCAGTCGGCGCGGGAACAGGATTCGTCTGTGGTTGCTGCTGAGGCGTGACTGGTGGCGGCGCAGGTGCATGAATCTCAGCCTCCCGCTTCACTTGGACCAGCGCGTCGGAGCCCGAATACATCGGCCGCAGATTCGCCTTCGTCCATTCGGGCATTCGCACGATTCGCGGCGTCAGGACGATCAACACTTCATCTTCCTGGTGGTCCGTCTTATTGTGTGAAAACAGATAGCCAAGCAGGGGCAGCTTCGCGAGTCCCGGCCAGCCTTCCAGCGTCTTGCTGTCACTCCGCTGGATCAAGCCGCCAAGTATGCTGACCTCGCCTTCCTTCAAGCGGATGTCATGCTCGATAACGCGCTGGCTGATGACCGGCTGCGTAATCCCTCCGATGCTCACGTCATTCGTATGGGCGGAGACTTCCACTTTCAATTTCAGGCTCACTTCGCGATTTGGATGAACGCGGGGCGTAAGGTCAATATTCACGCCCACATCCTGATATGTGAACTGCGTATTCACCAGCGGATTGATGCCGCCCGCCGTTCCTCCAGCGATTCCAATACCGGACGAAAAACTGCCGGTCGCGATGGGGATGCGATCGCCAATTTTCAATTTAGCCGTCTGGCCGTCCACGGAGCGCACTTCCGGGTTTTGGATAATCCTCGTGTTGGTATCGGTCAGCACTGCGTTCGCTGTCACGCTCGGCAGGGTAACCACGTAATCCGTTGAATTCAGATGGCGTAGCTGGTTCAGATTGATTCCGCTGTTGCTTGTTGTCGAGGTGCTGCTGGAGCTGCTCGTGGTGTTGTTGGGGTTGATCGCAATCGAAGCGGTCTGTCCCGGGAGAATGCCCAAGTCCCGCAAGCGATCGGTACGCGCCTCCAGCACTTCCACCTGCACCACCACTTCCGGCTTGGCCTTGTCGATGTCGCGGATCATCTTTTCCGCCAGCATCAGCTTGTCGGGTGTGTCGCGCACAATAATCGCGTTCTGCGAGTTGAGCTGCTGGATGCGCTTCAGGTCGAGCAATTGACGCAGCCCGGTCACAATCTCGGTTAAGTCCTGTGCCTGAATCGTGTTTGAAATATAAAACGTCCTGACCACTTGCTCTTCATAATCCCGGCGCTTTTGTGGCTGATCCGGAATTACGAAAATAATATTTTCCGTAACCGGCTTCACGAAAGCCTTGCTCTCGAGCTGCACGATTTCCAGCGCTTGCTCCAGCGTCACATTGACCAAATCCACGGTGATGCGCCGCGCGGGGAAGTCCGGGTCGTAAACAACTGTTAAGCCTGCCAGTTTTCCGATCGTGTCGAAAACAACTTTCGCGTCGCTGGATGCTTTGTAATTGATCGGTGCTCGCGAAAGCGGCTTGATTTCCGGCGGCATCGACGCCAAGGGTTGTTCGTTGGAATCGGACGGTAGTTCCGCCGCCGCATCGGCCGCGCGGTTTTTCTCCGCGATCATTCCGACCGTCTTGCGAAGTTCCTGATCCGCTATGGGGCTGCCTGGATCAATGGCCAGCGCCCGCTGGAACTCACCTGCTGCGCCCGGCAAATTGCCTTGATTCCGCAGTTCAACGCCGCGCTTGACGTGCCATTGGCTGGCTTCAAACCGTGCCCGGTTCAGCTTGATCTTATAGTTGGCGTTATACGGGTCTGACTTGGCGGCTTTTTGATAGAAGTTGAACGCGGCGTCGTAGTCCTGCAGTGTCTCCGCCTTCTTACCTTGAGCGAAGTCAGGCTTGCCCTTCGGGCAGCCCGCTGCCAGCAGTCCGAAACCAACACATAGTAATAGGCTTCCCCAGCGGCGCATGCTCTCTCCGAGGCCTCGACACGAAGCCCATGCAGCAGTCTAACATTCGATTTAGAGGCCCGGCAAGGATGCTTAGGTTGGCTGCCATTCATCAATAAAGGTATCGGGTGTCGAAGATGACAAGACTTCCTACTGCAGTTATGATGGCGGGTTGTGGCTAAACCCGCCAAAAAATCAGAGAAGCCCGCGAAGTCCGGCGAGCAGATCGTTGCTCAGAACCGCGCTGCCTCCTATAACTACCATATTCTTGAGAAACATGAGGCCGGTCTGGTCCTTCATGGTACCGAGGTCAAAGCTCTCCGCGAGGGGAAGGCCAACATCCGCGATGCGTACGTGGATTTCAAGCCTGGCGGCGCATGGCTTGTTAACGCACACATTGCGCAGTATTTACCTGGTGGCCCTTGGAACCACGAGCCATTGGGTTCCCGGAAGCTTCTCCTGCACAAGCGGGAAATCGACAAGCTTTCGGGCCGCACTGAGTCCAAGGGTTTGACCGTGATTCCCACGAAGATTTATTTTCGCAACGGCATCGCGAAAGTCGAAATCGCACTAGCGCAAGGCAAGAAGTCTTGGGACCGCCGCCAGGACGAACGCACCAAGGAAGCACGCAGGGAAGTCGAACAATCTATGTATCGCAATCGGAGGCGATAACGGACCATGCAGATCACGCTCGCAACCCAGCCGTTCGCAGCGCTCGAAACCGAGGCCTTGGTTTCGTATGTGTTTGAAGAGACCGACCCTGTTCAAGGCCGTATTGCTGAGCTCGACAAGGCTGCGGCAGGCCTCCTGCGTAAACTCGCCAAGAGCGGCGAGCTGACCGGCAAGACGCTCGAGTTCACCCTGATCCACGCTCCTGCGGGTCTCAAAGCCGCACGGTTGCTCCTCGTTGGGGCAGGGAAGCGCGAACAATGGAACAGCGTGGTGCTCCGCAAACTTGGTGGCGCCGGCCTTCGGTATCTGAAAGCTCGCTCTGTCAAGAACTTCGCTCTGCTCGTTCGAGAGGGCCATGCGACGGAGGAATCCGCGCAAGCCGTCGCCGAAGGCGCGCTAACCGCCAATTTCGAAACTGACAAATACAAGACCGACAGGAAAAACGACAAGAACGTCGACACCGTCCTGGTCGCCGGCTTTTCCGATGCGGAACGTGCCGCCGGAGAAAAAGGTCTCTCAAAGGGCCGCATCATCGCCGATGCGCAAAACTTCGCGCGCGATCTTATAAACGAGCCTTCTAACAAACTCACCCCTCGTATCCTGGCCGAAAAAGCGGAAGCCATGGCCAAGGAAGCCGGTCTCACCGTCCAAATCCTCGACGAGAAGAAAATCTCGGAACTGAAGATGGGCGCGCTTCTGAGCGTCGCCCAGGGAAGCGTCGAACCGCCCCGCGTCTTGATCGTCACCTATACGCCTGCGAATGCCAAGCCCGGCACGCCTGTGATCGGTCTGATCGGCAAGGCCGTCACCTTCGATACCGGCGGCATCTCTATCAAGCCCGCCGACGGCATGGAGAAAATGAAGTACGACATGGCGGGCGGCGCCACCATGCTGGGCGTTATGCGCGCCCTTGCCGCTCTGAAGCCCAGCGTCAAAGTAATTTGCGTCGTTCCTTCCACGGAAAACATGCCGGGCGGCAAGGCCCAGAAGCCCGGCGACATCCAAACCGCCATGTCTGGCAAAACGATTGAAGTCCTCAACACGGACGCCGAAGGGCGCCTCATCCTCGCCGACGGTATTCACTACGCCAAGCAGCTCGGCGCCACGCACTTGATTGACGCCGCCACGCTCACCGGCGCCATCGTCGTAGCCCTTGCCAACGTCAACGTCGGCGTCTTCGGTTCCGACCAGGCTTTTACGGACAAGTTCCTCGCCAGCTCAAAAGCCGCCGGCGAAAAAATGTGGCAGATGCCCATTGACGACGACTACCGCGATTTCATCAAGGGAACCGTCGCAGATATCCAGAACATCAGCAGCGGCAAAGGCGGCGGTGCCATCACTGGAGCTATGTTCATCAAGGAATTTACCGGCGACACACCCTGGATTCACTTGGACATTGCTGGCACTGCGTGGAATGACGACGCCAAGCCCTGGCTCGCCAAAGGCCCCACTGGCGTGGCGTTACGCACTCTCGTTCACCTCGTTTTGTCCTATTGATTTGATGGATGCGCTTTCGGGCAAATCCGCGCAACTCAGGATTGGAAAATCAGCGCGCGGCGGCGCTTCATTCGAATTACGTAAAACGAAATCAGGAAAGCCATCGTGCTGTAGGGGGCTGCGCCGAAGATCCACCCGGCGATGACGTGCGCCGGAACGTAACAGATGAGCATGATCCATTGGAACGACGCTCGATCGGAAATTATGCCGATGATGAATCCCGCCAGCGCGTAGCAAACACCAATCGCCAGCCATGCGATCGGAAGCAAAGAAAGTCCCGTGCCCTGCAATCGGTCCGTGGCCAGTGGAGCGAGTTTCAGAATCCCGTAGAGTGGCAAAAAGCTGCCCACCAAGGCCGCAAGCAGCAGCTCCTTCAGGGAAAGGCGTTTCGCGAATGGGTTGTAGTAATTCCAGATGCCGCGTGCGCGCGTCTTATCCGTGACTTCGTACGCCTCGCCGTCAGCAAGCAGCCGCAAGATTCCGCGCTCCAGTTGATACTCGCAGAAGCGCTTGTGCTCTCTCTGATGCTCTTGCAGGATGGCTTCCCGTCCGGAGGGCGGAGGAAGCACCGGGCCAAGTTCCGCGGCGCGGGCTTCATGGCGGCGCTTCAGTTCCGCCAAATTCGTTGTGTGGCGGCACTCTTGAACAATGCTGTCTGGCGGGCTGTCCATCAGGGACTTCCGGGACATGTTGCGTGTGATGAGCTGCTTTCCGCTTGCAAACCGCGTTCTAAATGTCACGCTCGAACTTGTCGTTGTGGATTCGACATCGCCAACCTTCACTTTCAACTCCACGATCATCAACGTGCACGAAGCCGAATTGGTCGGATTGGTATAACGCCGGATCAGGTTTTGTCCGTAGTTCCGGTGGTTGGTCACGCAATACGTAAAATCTGGAAGGTAGTTCAGGTTGGCAAGTTGTTCGTCGAGTGGCCGGATATATTCTCTTTGCGCCTTCGTCAGCGCGTCTTCTCGAATCGCCTGCAACTCGTCGTGCACAGCTATGGCGCGTTTGGATTCACGCAGCCGCTTTTTGCCGCCGAGTACGATTTTTGCCGTTGTCAATGCAAAGATCAGAATGTCGGCGTCCCAGGGAATGGACATGGGCAGCCTCTACCGCTTTAACCTTGAGTCTACGCGCTCAGGTGCGGCTTCAGTGGCTTATTTCGCCACGGCAGGACGCCATCTGTTCACTGTCTCTTCGTTCAGGTCAGGATGAACACATCAGGAGAGACGGAGCTCACTTGGCGCCACTTCGTGAAACCAGCTTGGACCATTCCGACGCCGAAATGGCTGCGCGCGGAACTCGCGATCGCGCCAGCTTATATGCCATCTTTGTGATTCCTTGAAGGCGCCTTCCGTTAGCCACAAACGGGAGCATACGCCGTGCGCGGCTCTCGATGCGCATGCGCAATTCTCGAAAATCCTTGCCATCCTCCGGCCGCAACTGGCCCCATGCGGTTGACTGTACAACGCCAGCCGCTCCGAACCGGTCGGACCTCAGGATTTCCTCCACAAATACCCGGATTGGTCCCTCGAACGCGTTCAACGCATCGTGCAGCGCCACCACGCCGTCTTTCGCCAAGTGGGGCGTAAACAAATCAAAATCTTCTTTTGCTCCGCGAAAAGTATGATCTCCATCGATCCACAACAAACGAATCGGCCGGTTCCATCCTTTGGCTACGTCGCGCGAATAAGCGCGATGAATTTCGACATGCTCCGCCAATCCCGCCACCTTCACCGATGCAAGAAATTCCTCAAACGTCGACGAGCCTGCGGAAATCCCGGGGTCTGTCGTGGAGGGCGACGTGTGCGGATCGATCGCCACCACAGGTCCCAGCCCATAGTGCGCGGCGACGGACGCCAACATCACTGTAGATTTGCCCTTGAAGCTGCCGATCTCAACGATCGTTCCGCGCGCCGGCACGCACGCCGCCAGCATGCCCAGGAATCTCGATTCGCTTTCGCCGAGAAAACCGGGCGTCCGCTGAGTGAGTTGCCAGGCTCTTTCGATAACCGTGTCGAGATCTGGTGGAAGCGCAGCCATTGAATTCACTCTTGCCACTACATCTTTTCTGGAGCTTCGATCCCCAGCAGCGACAGCGCCTTCACCAACTGTGCCTCCACTAATTCCGTTAGGCGCAGCAGGAACGCCCTTTTCTGCGCCTCCGTTTCCGACAAGATGTGGTGCTTGTGATAAAAATTATTAAATGCCTGCGCCAGTTGGAATGCGTACTTGGCCATGAACGCAGGCTCTTGCGTCGCAATCGCCGCGTCCATCGCGTAGTCCAGTGAACCCGCCGCAAATAGTAACTCCCAGAGCGAATTCCCCTCCGCTCCCTCAAGCAACTTGCTCGCGGACTGCTTTGTTACTGCCACATCACTCGTGCTTGATTCTTTGCCCTTGCGCCGAATCCCCCGTATCCGCACCACGGCATACTGGCAGTACGGCCCCGTTTCCCCTTCAAAACTCAGCGCGTCCTTGAAGTCGAACGCGATAATCGCATTGCGCGTGAATTTCAGCAGAAAAAATCTTAGCGCCCCCACCGCGATCGCATGCGCCGTCGACTCTTGTTCCTCCGCTTTCATCTCCGCATGCCGCTGCTGCACTTCGGCGAGCGTCGCGGCCTCCAATTTATCCAGCAGATCGTCGGCTTTCACGCCAAATCCCTTGCGGCCGCTCACTTCCACGTACGGCTTCTTCGCCTCTTCCGGCGTAAGCTCGTAACCCATTTCCGCGGCGCATCGCGCCGTCAGCGCCACAATTTCATACGACAGATGAATCGAGTGCTCCGCTTCCTTCTCGTGCCCCAGCGCCCGCAGCCCCGCCGCCACCACTTTTTGCAAATATGCCTGCCGCGCATCAATCACGTTGTAAACGCTGGAAGCTGGCTCTCCAAAGTGTGGCGCCTCTGGATCATTCGCCCCGCTCGTTGTGGCCCAGACCGTTTGTCCCTCCGGCGCGCCTTTTTTATTTGCCGCCTGCGGCGGTGTCGGCCACTTCCGGTAATGAAAATCCTTCCCCAGCAATCCGAATTTCCACAGCTGATATGCAATGTCCTTCCCGACGTACGTCACCGTCCCATTCGACCGCACAATAATCTTGTCCTGCGAATTGTCGTCTTCTTCCGCAGTTTCTTCCTTGACCTCCTTTACTTCCTTACCTTCCTTTACCTCCTCCTTCCATGGCATGATCCAGCATCCCGCCATTTTCCCGCTCGTCGCCAGTTGAATTGCTCCCGATTTCTTCAGCATCTCGAACGCTGCATCCCAAAAATGCAGATGCAGGATTTCGCTCTCCCGCGCCAGCAGTTCATAACCAATCCCCAGCCGCGCCATCGTCCGCAGGTGGCATCCGACGATCGCGTCCGCCACGATCTGCGCCACCTCCGCATCTTCGCCTTTCCCTTCTTCAATCGCCCTCAGCGTCTCACCGCGCAACTTCTCCGCCCGCGCCTTGTCCTCGGCAAAGAAGCTCGTCGCCTTCGCATACAAGTCCCAGGAGTAATAATCGAACTTCGGCTCCTGCGCCATCATCTTCACGCCGATGGGCCTCCGCTGTTCCATGTGCAGAAACCCGATGACTACGTCCGCCACCTGGACGCCCGTATTGTCAATGTAGTTCTGAATCTGCACCCGGTTCCCCGCATGCCGCAGCATTCGCACCATCGTGTCGCCGAGCACTGCGTTCCGCACGTGCCCGATGTGCGCCGCCTTGTTCGGATTGATGCTCGTATGCTCCACAATAATTTTGTGGGACAGCCATTCCTGGCTGTCTGCCTTCTGTTCCGGTCCCTGCCTTAACGCTTCCCAAAACGCTCCCCGATCAAAATAAGCATTCAAATACCCTCCGCCCGCCACTTCGACTTTCGCAATCCCCTCAATCTTCCCCAATCCATTCGCAATGTCCTGAGCAATCTGCCGCGGTGCCCTGTTCAACCGCTTCGCCAACTCAAAACATACCGGCGAAGCCGCCTCCCCCATCTCAATCTTCGGCGGACGCTCCAGCGCAATCGCGAGCTCCACGCCATACTTCTCGCGGATGTACCCCGCCAGTGCCTCGCGCAGCTGGTTCGTCAGTTGTTGATACACATGTCCTCGGTCATCTCGGCCACCATTTTCAAAGTTCCTCAGTATAGAGAGCTGTCAAGCCCGCGGTCAAAGAATCGCTTTTCTGCGGGTGTAGGCAGACGCGGGTAATTAGTCCGCGGCGCAAAATTCCTCTTGGCATCGTTGTTGTTCCTGAGGTATACTATTTTCCAGGTAAAGGTTTGAAGCGCGGCAGCTTGCTGCCGCTTTTTTTATTTCTGCCAGCCCGGTCGGGCGTTTCGCAGATCGCTTGCTTCCAGCGGACCGCGGCGCCCAGTATCTCCGAGATTGCACAATTCTTGTGCAATCTAAGTCCTTTTAGAATCAACACTTGCAAAAGTGTGTGAAAACAAATGCCTTTAAACTTACTTCAGAATGAACACTTATGAAAAACACATGGGGGTGGGGAGGTCGTTTGACACACTCTCCCGCCGCCGATACTATCAAGACTTCGACAACGGGACTTGAACAGGGCAGGCAGTTCCCGCGGCAGATTTCCATGAAACTAGCCTATTTTGATTGTTTTTCGGGCATTAGCGGTGACATGACTCTAGGCGCGTTGGTTGACGCGGGCTGCGATGCCGAACAACTCCGCTCAGGTTTGCGCGGCCTCCAGGTTCCCGGATGGGAGCTTTCCGCCGAAAAAGTCTGGAAAAACGGCATGGCCGCCACTTACGTTAAGGTCACGACCGAAGATCAGTCGAAGCACCGTTCACTCAGCGCCATTCTTGAGATTTTGCAGAAATCGCAGCTTACACCTGAGGTACGCCACCACGCTGCAGAAATCTTCGTCAAGCTCGGTGAAGCCGAAGCCCGCGTTCACGATGTCCCTATCGAGAAAATTCATTTTCACGAAGTGGGTGCCGTCGACGCCATCGTGGACATTGTCGGCGCCTGCATCGGTTTCCACGCCCTCGGTATTGAGAAATTTGCCTGCTCCGCTTTGAACGTGGGCGGCGGGACCGCCAAAATGGCCCACGGCGTTTTGCCCGTTCCCGCGCCTGCCACTGCCAACTTGCTGCAAGGCAAGCCAACATATTCCAACGGCGTGCAAAGGGAACTCGTCACACCGACCGGCGCGGCCATCGTTGCCACTCTTTGCGATTCGTTCGGCCCGCAGCCGGCGATGAGCGTCACCGCTATTGGCTACGGTGCGGGCACGGCCGATCTTGAAGGCCAGCCCAATGTTGTCCGCATTATGATCGGCGAAGTGGCCGAAAAAACCGTTGCCGGTTTCGACGAAGAGATTGCCGTCATCGAAGCCAATCTCGACGACATGAATCCGCAAATCTACGGCTACTTCTTGGAAAAAGCCCTGGCCGCCGGCGCCCTTGACGTGTACACCACGCCGGTGCAGATGAAAAAAAATCGTCCCGGCACCTTACTCACGGTTTTGTGCAAGCCGCAGGATACCAACGCATTGATGTCGCTGATCTTTGCCGAAACAACGACCTTTGGCGCGCGCACTTACCGCGCACAGCGCCGTACGCTCCCGCGCGAATTTGTGAGCGTAGCCACAAACTTCGGCGACGTGCACATCAAGATTTCTCGCGTGAACGGCCGCATCCTGCACGTAGCACCCGAATACGACGACTGCCGCAAACTCGCCGTCGAGAAGAATGTTCCTCTGCAGCGTGTGATCAGCGAGGCCCTCCGCGCCTATGAAACGAGCGGGAAAACAAACTAGACATGCCAGCCAATAAGCCCAAGTTCTATCTCACCACGCCGATCTACTACACCAACGGCTTGCCGCACATCGGCCACACCTACTCGACCATCGTGTGCGACACCATCCGGCGCTACAAACGCATGCGCGGCTATGACGTGGTGATGACCACCGGCACCGATGAACACGGCGTGAACGTCGAACGTGCCGCGAAAAAAGCCGGCGTCCCCGAATCGGAATTCGTCGCGAAAATGGCCGCGGAGTGGAAAGCGCTCTGGGATGAACTCGACATTCCCAGCGACGAATTCATTCGCACTACGGATCTGAAGCACGCGCACACCGTGCAATGGCTTTTCAAGCTGTGCCGTGAAAACGGTTTCGTCTACCCCGGCCATTACACCGGGCAATACTGCATTTATGACAATGCTTATGTCGACGTAAAGCCTGGCGAGAATTGTCCCGATTGCGGGCGGCCCACGGAAACCGTCACCGAAGCCAACTATTTCTTCAAACTCTCTGCGTTTCAGAAGCCGCTTCTCAATTGGTACGCCAAGCATCCGGAATTCATCCAGCCGGAATCGCGCCGCAACGAAATACTGAGCTTCGTCGAAGGCGGCCTGCGCGATCTAAGCATTACCCGCACTTCGGTTCGATGGGGCATCCCCGTTCCCGGTGAAGAGCCGCACGTTTTTTACGTTTGGTTCGACGCGCTCACCGCGTATCTCAGCGCCGTGGGCGGCCCCAATTATGAAAAACAGGGATACTGGCCCGCCGACGTGCACATCGTTGGGAAAGACATCATTCGGTTCCATACCGTCTACTGGCCCTCGTTCCTGATGGCCGCCGGTCTCTCGATCCCCAAGCAGGTCTGGGCGCATGGCTGGTTTCTAATGGACGCGGCTAAGATGAGCAAGTCCAAAGGAAATGTCGTGACGCCCCGCCCGATTGTGGGTGTGCTGGGCATGGACGCGCTTCGCTACTATCTCCTGCGCGAAACCGTTTTTGGCCAGGACGGAAATTTCAGTTACGACGCGCTTGTGACCCGCTACAACAGCGACCTCGCCAACGGCCTCGGTAACCTTGCCAGCCGCACTGCGGCGATGATTGAGAAAAACAGCAGCGGCAAAATCCCTAAGCCTGCCGCGCTCCAACCGCAAGACAATGCTTTGGCCGGGCAGGTTCAGGCCGCGATCGGGGAAGTCCTGGAGCTGTACGACAACCTGTCGTTCTCGCGCGTGCTGGAGGAGATTTGGTCGTTGATTGCCGCGACGGACAAGTATCTTACCGCCGAGCATCCGTGGTCGCTTGGGGAAAGTGACACCGATCAACAGCGCCGTTCTACAATTCTCTGGGTCACCGCGGAAGTTCTTCGAGTCGTAACGGCGTTGGCGCATCCTATCTTGCCGGACAGCACGGCAAAAGTCTGGTCGCTGCTCGGCCAGAAGGCTCAGCCTGCGTCCATCGCGCTGGATGGTTTGCGATGGGGGCAACTCGCGGCGGGTACGCCGCTCGGAAAGTTGCAAGCGCTCTTCCCGCGCATCGAAAAAGCAGAAGCAATCGAGAGGATGGAATCCATGGAAAACGAACCACAAAAACAATCTTCACCAGCGCCTCACGTGGCGCCCGCCAGTACCTCCACGGCTGGCGGCGCTGCTGCGGCCGCTGCGCCGGCCGCAAATGAAAAAATCGGCATCGAGGACTTTGCCAAAGTCGAAATGCGCGTCGGTCAGATCAAAACCGCCGAACGCATCGTTGGCGCGGACAAACTCCTGAAGCTTACCGTGGATATTGGCACTGAAATTCGCCAAATCTGCGCTGGCATCGCGCAGTATTACGAACCCGAAAAATTGATCGGCCGCAAAGTCGCTGTTGTGGTCAATCTCGCGCCGCGCAAGCTTCGTGGCGTGGAATCCAACGGCATGATCGTAGCCGCCTCCGTCGGCCCTGAAGGCCGCCCGGTCCTCGCCGGCTTCCCCGACGAAGACGTCGAAATCGGCGCCCGCCTGAAATGAAGTTGTCAGTATTAAGTGAGGAATCAGGAGGCAGCAGAGAAGTGCTTGCGGCCTGGAGAAAATTTTCGAAAGGTCCTTTTTTCCTTACTGATAGCGGATCACTGATTACTGATAACTTCTAGAAATGGAACTCATCGACTCCCACGCGCACATTGACTTCCCGCAATTCGCCGAAGACCGCGAAGCCATGCTTGACCGCGCCCGCGCCGCCGGCGTGACCACTCTGCTTGCGATCGGCACCGGCCCGGGCCCCGAAAAGCTCGATGCCGCGTTGCCTTTCGCCGAGCAGCACGATTGGATTTATGCCACCGTGGGGATTCACCCGCACGAAGCGAAGGAAGTCACACAGCAGCATTTGGATGAATTGGCCCGGCTGGCGAAACATCCCAAAGTCGCCGCCTGGGGCGAAATCGGCCTCGACTACTTTTACGATCACTCTCCGCGCGAAGTGCAGCAACGGGTTTTTCGCGACCAGATGGCCCTCGCGCAACAAGCAAAGCTGCCTATTGTCATTCACTGCCGCGATGCGTGGTCCGACTGCTTGAACATGATCGAAGAGCACTGGCGCCCCACCGGGCTCGGCGGAATTTTGCACTGCTTCACCAGCACCCTGGAAGATGCTCGTCGCGGAATCGAAATGGGATTCCTGGTTTCCTTTGCGGGGAATTCAACTTATCCGAAAACGCAGAACCTTCGCGACATTGCGAAAGCTTTGCCGCTCGAGAAGATTCTGATTGAAACGGACTCTCCGTATCTTGCGCCGCAGCCCTGGCGCGGCAAGCGTAACGAGCCTGCCTACGTTGCGGAAGTAGCGCGCACGCTCGCGAGTGTGAGAAACTTGTCGCCGGACGAAGTTGCCGCCGCCACTTCGGAGAATTTTCGGCGCTTCTTCGGCCTTGCCCGGCCGGCAACTCTGACGGCCCCAGGTTTCAACGACAAAGGTTAGATCGGGAGATTGCCATCGCGCTGCTCACGGCTAAAGAGATTTTTGATCTCGTTCGCGACGACCTCCTCTTGGTCGAAGAAGAGCTTGCGCGGCAAAGCGAAGCCGCTTTTCCGCCGGTTTCCGAAATCACTGCGTATTTGCTGGGCGGAGGCGGAAAGCGCATGCGTCCCGCGCTCCTGCTCCTTTCCGCAAGGTACGCGGGCCGCAAAGATAGCAGCGCTATCCGTCTCGCGGCGGTCGTTGAGCTTCTGCACAGCGCGACGTTGATTCACGATGATGTCATCGACAGCGCAGACACTCGCCGCGGCCGCCCTTCCGCCAATTCAAAATGGGGCAATCATCGCAGCGTGCTTACCGGAGACTGGTTGTACATGCAGTCGTTTCAGATGGCTCTGGAGGAGCGCAATTTTCGCATCCTCGACATTCTGATCGACCTCACTCAAAAGATGGTCGAAGGCGAACTGATTCAACTCGCTAAAATCGGACGCATCGATGTAACTGAAGAAGACGCTCTGCGGCTGGCGACTTATAAGACCGCGTGTCTTTTCAGCGGCTGCGCGCGGTTGGGCGCCGTGCTGGGCGGCCTCGAGGGCGAAGAAGAGCAAGCGCTCGCCGATTACGGGCGGTACGCCGGACTCGCGTTTCAACTCGTCGACGATTTGCTGGATTTCACGGCGTCCGCGGAACAACTTGGCAAACCCGTTCTTAGCGACTTGAAAGAAGGCAAAGTAACGCTGCCGCTGATCTACGCGATGGAAAATGGCCATCGTGACGCGCGTGAACTGGTCGCCCGCGTGCTCCAAGAAAAAGAATTTGATTCCGTGCGCCCCGAGACGATCGTTTCGCTCGTTCACGAATCCGGCGCACTCGACCGCGCCCGCGCGCTCGCGCAAGATTATGCCTGCCGCGCCAAAGCTTGTCTCAACGGACGCCAGGATTCCGAATACTCTCGCGCCCTAGCTACGCTGCCGGATTTCATCCTCGAACGCGAGAACTAGTCGCGCCAAGCGTCATGCTGCCGTTCAAACTGGTTTATCACGAGCGCTACGATCTGAATCTTGGTCCGCATGTTTTTCCATCCCAGAAATTCCGCCTCATCTATGAAATGCTTCTCCGCGATGGACTCGCCAAGCAGGAAGATTTTTTGCGCCCAGATCCTGCGGCCGACGAAGATATTCTGCGCGTGCACACTTCGGACTGGGTGCGCAAACTGAAAACCGGCACACTCACTGCCAGCGAGGTGATGCAGATGGAAGTGCCCTATTCGCCAGAACTCGTCCAGGCAGTGTGGCTGGCCGCGGCCGGAACCATTCTCGCCGCGCAATCGGCCCTGCGCGATGGATTCGGTTCGAACCTGAGCGGCGGGTTTCATCACGCCTATCCTGGCCATGGGGAAGGGTTCTGCGCGATTCACGATGTGGCCGTTGCGATACGAAGGCTGCAAGCGGACGGCGCAGTAAAAAAGGTGATGGTTGTTGACACCGACGTGCATCACGGCAACGGCACGGCCGCGATTTTCCGCAATGCCCCCACAGTCTTTACGATTTCGATTCATCAGGAGAACAACTATCCGGCGCACAAGCCACCATCAAGCATCGATCTGAACATGGCCGACCGCGCCGATGACGATGAATATTTGGGAGTGTTGATTCCCGCGGTGCAAAAGGCGCTTGACGAATTTCAGCCGGAGATTCTTTTTTATGTTGGCGGCGCCGATCCCTACTGTGAAGATCAGCTCGGCGGGCTGTCACTGACGAAAGAAGGATTGAAGCAGCGCGACCGCCAGGTTTTTGAGGAAGCGCGCCGCCGCAAAATTCCGGTAGCGACTACACTAGCTGGCGGCTACGCGCGCAGAGTCGAGGACACGGTTCGAATCCACGTCAATACGATCCTGTCCGCTCGGGAAGTGGCTGAGAAATATTCGCACGAATCTTCGAAGAGCGCTTAGGTCTCGGCGCGATTAGGGTTCGGAATTTCCGGCGGACGACGAAGTGCTCTGCGGAGCCAAGGCGCGGCGCACGGCCGCCGCCAGATTGGCCTCAAAGGTGTCAGGCTCGAAACCATCGGAACGATAGGCGATTTTCCCGGCGCGATCGATCACCATCACGGTTGGGAAGGAGTTGACGCTGAAGAACCGATCCAGACCATCTGCGAACACGACCTGTGTGTGCGGCTTGTCCTCTTCCAAATAGCCCTTCACCAGTGTTTCATCTTCGTCACAGTTGGCGGCTAGAAAGAGAACATCGGCATTCGACTGGAAATCCGCGCCGACGCGAGCAAAAAAAGGCTCCAGTGCGTGGCAAGGGCCGCACCAAGTGGCCCAGAAATTAAGGACGAGGATTTTTCCTCTCGCATCTTTCAACGGGAAGGCCGTACCTTCGGGAGCCTTGCGAAGCATAAAATCGCTAGGTTCACGGGCGTCGGCATTTTTCTTCGGCTTTCCCGAGAGAGAAGCCTGTGATACCTCATCGTAAGTGAGGAGCAGATACTCGCCTAATCCCACGTCAGAGCCGTGAGTTAGCCGCCATACGTTGCCGAGCTTCTGCCGGATTTCGCGGCGGCCCGCAGTTTTATTCGTTGCATCGGCCAGAGCGAAGGCGCGAGCATATTGCTCAATCGCGCCTTTCAAATCTTTTTTCATCTCGGCAATTTCACCGAGCTTTTCGGCGGCGGCCGAACTCGGGAGAATCTCATAACTAGCCTGGAAGTCTTTCTGAGCCGCAGCCGTGTCCTTCAATTTCAGTTCGAGCCTTCCGCGCATGGTAAGCACGGACGTGCGATCGCGTTTCTTTTCAATAGCCCAATCTTCCGGTGAAATCTTCGGTGATTTTTCTCCGGGAGAGCCACGCTCGACAAATTCCAAAACGCGCGTAGCGTAGTTTGTGGCCCGGCGGAGAGCGGCTTCGTCACCGGTCCGTTCGAGCAACTGAATGGTCAGAATGGTCATGGAGATATCGTCAGGACTAAGCGCGACGATGCGCTCCGCGTAAGCGGCGGCGCGAGCGTTGTCGCGCAATTTCAGGCAGGCTTCCACGAGCGCCCGGTAAACCTGGGGCCGCTGCCGCGAATCCGGATTCTCCTTCAGAAACACCTCCAGATTCCGCACCAGCGCCACGCGATCGTTTCCCGAGTTGTTGAAGGCTTGCTGCAATTGTTCTTCAGGTGATGGCTGCTTAGAGGAAGTGTCTTGCCTGGACGCGGCTGCCTTCGAGGATGGCCTCTTTTCATTTTGCGCCGGGGCGTGGCCGCAAATTGGTGCGCCCGGAGCGGAAAGGAAAAATATCGAGATTACACACGCAGCATAGACGGGCTGAGAGGCCATACCAGCGGGATTCTAAGACTATTGCGAGGAATTGTCGCTAGGTCTTGGCTATTTTTCTTCTAGAGCAGGGACTTGGCACGTGTACAAGACTATTTTGTGCCAGTGATGCGAATTTCGCCCGAGACGGTATGGATGTCCACGCGACCGCCACCGCTGCCCATGTGTGCACGGAGGGAATGCTTTCCCTGTTCCTCCACCACGATTGGAATGTCGGAACGAATCTCCCCGGAGACCGCTTCTGCTGAAATATGGAGATTCGCCGAGGCCGGGATGGCGAGTTGCACAACGCCAGAGGCCGTTTTCAATTCCCAATAATTGTCGGCGCCCGGATTGCCCTGGACGAAAACGCGCCCGGAGGCCGCGTGCGCCTTCACATCGTGCGCTGCGCCCTGAATGTCGACATCACCGCTTGCAGTACCTGCTTCGACGCGCCCTCCAGGACTGGAAATGCGAAGGACGCCCGAGATGGCGCTAACGTCGACATCGCCGCGGACTTTCGAGACCGTCACACTTCCGGACGCGGACGATACGCGGAGATCATTGCCAACATCCGTTGCGGAAATGGAACCGCTGGCCGTGGCGAGCTGCGTGTAGCGCTCGATTTTTTCGACGCGGATGGACCCCGAAGCGGCCTGAACTTTTACTGGACCGCGCACGCCGCGAATGGTCTGCGCGCCGGATGCGACGGTGGCGCTTACTTCCGTGTCGCGCGGCACTTGAATCACGTACGCGATACTTACGTTGCGCATACGAGACATTTCCTTGCCGATGCGAATAGTGTCTCCCGTTTGTTCGATGGGGGGATTCGCGACGGTGTCGTCCAGGCGCTTCTGGGGGTTGTCAAAGCCGAA
>DASQYT010000070.1:0-5411 GCA_035639075.1 Candidatus Elarobacter sp. | reverse complement strand
GGTCTTCCAATTCGGGAAAACCCGAGAAAGAAATTTTCGATGCCTGGGCAGCGGACGCTCCAGTCAAGCGATTGGGGGAACCGCGCGAAGTTGCCGATACAATAGTGTGGCTGGCTTCAGAGCGCGCCTCGTACGTTACCGGACAGACAATTCTCGTGGATGGCGGCCTCTACAAAGGCTTGTAACAAATGTTTCACAAGAGCCGAATTATCGATTCGGTTATTGCAAGCCGGTTGCTTTTTGAGTAATCTGGCAGGCATCTCTTTTGATACCAGAGCTGGTTTCCGGGCAGGAATTCCGTGTATCTCGCCGAAGCCACCAGGTCATCCGACAGAATTTGGGGGAAGGTATGCCAAGGGCAGCAAGCAAACTTTTCTTGGTCGCATTGGCGGTCCTGGCGTTATTGGGCCAAATGTTCGCGCAAGGCGGTGCTACGGGCGCGATCACGGGCACTGTGCAAGATCCGAGCGGAGCGGTGGTGGCTGGCGCCGAAGTGCGGATCATCAATCAGGGTACCGGTTTTATCGCCCGCACGACTAAGACTGACGCCAACGGGTCGTTCACCGCGACACTATTGCCGGTGGGAACGTATACCGTGAACGTCACCAGTGCCGGATTTCAGGAGGCGAAATTTCCGGACATTGCAGTGCGCGTAACTGAAACGACGCGAATGGAAGCCAGGCTGCGCCCGCTGGCTGTTCAGGAAAAGATTGAGGTTCAGGCCATAGTCCAGGCGGTAGAGACGACGGCCGCCACTACCGGGCAAGCCATCGATTCCAGAACCATTCGCAACCTGCCGCTGGCGACACAAAATTTCCAGCAGTTGCTTACTCTGTCCGCAGGCACCAACTCAGACCTTAACGCTTCTGCTTCGTTGGGGCGCGGAGACGTGCGCATCCAGGTTAATGGCCAGCGTGAGGACAACAACAATTACTTGATCGAAGGCATCAGCGCTACCGACTACAACGTGGCGGAATTGACCAACACGCCACTGCCCAGCCCGGACGTGGTGCAGGAATTTAAGGTTCAAACCTCGCTCTACGACGCTACTCAGGGACGCAACGGCGGTGGCAACATCAACGCCATCCTCAAGAGCGGGACCAAGAGCTTCCACGGCAGCTTGTTCGAGTTCTTTCGAAATGACATCCTAAATGCCAACGAGTTCTTTCAAAAGCGCAATGGCCAGGCTCGACCGGTGGTGAAGCAAAATATCTTCGGCGGCAGCCTAGGGGGACCAATTGGGAAGGACGCCGGTCTAGGTTTCTTCTTCGTCAATTACCAGGGGACGCGGCAACGGAGTGGACTTTCGCCGGGAGCCCTTATTAGCACCGGCTCGCTCCCGGTTCTTCCCAGCACCAATCGTGGCGATCCATCGTATGCACAAACGCTAGTTGACACCTTCTTTCCCGGCGATCCAACCATCACGGCTGCGTCCATCGACCCAGTTGCGCTTAAGCTGCTCAATTTCCGCAGCGACCAATTCAATGATCCCAGCGGATTCCTGTTTCCCTCTGCTGACCCTGTCACCAACCAGTTCGCAATTAGCAAACCCGGCAGGTACACGGACGACCAGTTCACGCTGAACTATGACAAGGATTTTCGCGGTGGGCTCGACCGAATCTCCGGTCGGTTCTTCTTCACGAACTTCGAATCGGTGCTGCCCTTTGGGGCGGGTGGCTTGACCGCAACGCTGGGAGGAACACTCAGCCCCGGCGATTTGAACTTCCCGCTCGATCTGCCGGTACATGATCGATTTCTGAGCGTTGCCGAAACTCACTTGTTTAGCCCGTTCCTGGTAAACGAATTACGTTTTGGTTATGTGCGTATCGACAACAAGGCCATCAACAACCCGATCATCACGGTGAATGATCTCGGAATCAACCGTCCCAACGACAATCTCTACAAGACGATCTACAAATTTACTTTTTCCGCGTTTAACTTTGGTCCAACGCCAGGGGCCGATCAGAGCCAATTGCAAAACAATTTCACAATCCTGGACACCGTCAGCAGCACGCACGGCAAGCACCAACTCCGTTTCGGAGGTCAATACGACCGTGTCGCCCTCGACAAGAACTTCCCCCAGACCTTCAACGGCGAGTTGTTCTTCTTTCCCTTGGGTGATGGTTTTACGGACTTCCAGGACTTTCTTCTAGGAAAGCCAGGGTTTTCATTTGGCGGGAGTGGTGTTTCCAACCACGAATACCGCGTCAATGACTACGGGCTTTTTATTCAGGACGATTACAAAGCGACCTCAGACCTGACTATTAATGCCGGACTACGGTGGGAGTTGTTCGGCGCGGCAAAGGACAATCGTTGCCACATCGGCAACACTATATCCGCCCGGGCTGACCAAGGCCTAAGCCCATTTGTTTATCCCAAGTGCGTGAGCAAACTGGGTGTTCCCGGCTTCAGCGGCACGCTTAGCGATACCACAATGGCCAACAGCTACGCCTCCGACTGGGGTCCGCGCATTGGTTTCGCCTATGACTTATTTGGCCATCACACTACTTCAGTTCGTGGCGGCTACGGAATCTTTTATGTCCGGGAAGATGTAGGCACGGTAGATCAGCTTTCGTTCACCACGCCAATCCTGCCAATTACTACACCGACCGGCACACCAGGCGACATGGCGGATATCTTTGCGGTGGGCCCCGGACGGCTGCCGACGGGCGGCGTGATTGACCCCGCCTTCATCCCGGTGTATTCCCAGTTTCTGGGCTTTGCCGACTGCACCACCGGAGTACCCACGCTGAACACATCAACCGGCTGCACCGTCTTCGACAATGGTCAGCCCAACGCCTTCGGCGACGCACAACATCCCAATGGAGTCTTCGGCGGCAATAGCATCAACCTGTTCGGCCTGGAGGTGCCGAGGCACTTCGTTTCTCCGAGCACGCAGCAGTGGAATCTAAGTATTCAGCATCAATTGCCAGGAAACTGGATACTGGAAGTCGGCTACGTCGGCACCAAGGGCACCCACCTGCGGGAAACGCGCGACGGCATCCAGCCTTTTGACGCCAGGATCCATCCCGTGACCATTACGGCGAAGGACGGAACTCAGTACACCATCACAACTAATACCTTCTTCAATGCCAATGCGCGCTCCCGGGCATTGGGCCTGGCCACGCAGAACTATCAGATCTTCGCAAGTGATGCCTGGTCGAATTACCATTCCTTACAGATCACGGCGGCACACCGCTTCTCCAAGTCGCTTCACTTCCAGGCTGCCTACACCTGGTCCAAATCGTTGGATGCGACTTCCAGTGGCAACACGGCATTCAATACCGCTATCAATGACCAGACCAATTTGCGGGACTCCTACGGTCTCTCGGACTTCGATCGCAAGCACCGCTTGGTGATCAACTACACTTGGGACTTGCCGTTCCTCGCCCACAGCCAGGGAGTGACAGGCGCACTTCTGGGCCGATGGACGCTTAGCGGAATCACTACTTTTCAATCTGGGACTGCCTTCACGGTCATTGACCCAGGTGGCGGACTGGGATTCAACCTTAGCAGCCCGAACACCAGCACGGCTACGCTGAATCCAGGTTTCACGATCTCCTCGGCTCAGACCCACGGGGACATCCACGATAGAATCGACAACTATCTTGATACGGCAGCTTTTAGCCCCGCTCCGGTGATTGGTCCCGATGGAGAAACCGGTTTCGGCAACCTGGGCCGAAACACCTTCCGTGGTCCGTTTCAGCAAAACTGGGATGTCTCGATTGGCAAGAACTTCCGTATCCGCGAAAACAAGAATTTCAAGTTTTCTGCAGATTTCTTCAATATCTGGAATCACCCGATTTTCAATAGTCCCACCGAGTTGCCAAACGTAGCACTTTTCACTGGTGGACCGTTTCAGATCACGACCACCAAAGGTACGCCGCGCCTCATCCAGTTTTCCGGAAGGTTTTCCTTCTGATGAAAGAGGGACAGCCTCGAATTCCCCTGCTTGATCGGGATCAGGTCCCGCCCGAGATCGGGGCGCTTTATGACGCGTTGCTGCAGCAGCGCGGCGTTGTTCCCAACATGTTCAAAACCGTGGCTCACGCGCCAGTTCTCACCCTTGGCTTCGCCGCGCTGCTTAAGCCTCTTCTCAGCGACGGTGCTCTGCCCGGCTGGTATAAAGAGCTGATCGCCACGCGTATGTCGGTCCTGTGCGGGTCGGAATATGCGACGGCTGGGCACGCGACATCTGCTAAACAAAAGGGCGCAAGTGATGTGCAGATCGCCGCTGTTAAGTCGGATTTCGAATCGGGGCCTTTTTCGGATTCTGAGAAATTGGGTTTGCGGTGCGCTGACAGGCTGCATCGCTCGGGGCGTGAGCTTGATGATGAGTTTTACGCTAAGCTGAAACACGTGTTCACTGATCAGCAAATCGTCGAATTGGTAGCCACTGCGTCGGCGTTCGAATTCTTTCCACGTTTTGTCGACGGCCTGCGCATCCCGCTTACGCCGGCCCCAGCTCCGGCAGGGAAGGTCTGAATGCGTCCGCTGGCTGCTCGCATGTCGGTGATGAGCGGCGAGGGTGCGCTCTCGGTATTCGCGCGCGCCAAGGAACTGGAACGCCAGGGCCACTCCGTCATTCATCTTGAACTCGGCGAGCCCGATTTTCATCCCGCCGCGCCAGTCAAAGAGGCGCTCAAACGAGCACTGGATGAGGGCAAAGAACGGTATTGCCCGGTGCTCGGCGTACCGGCTCTGCGCGAGGCCATTGCAGCTTATTTGAAAAAAACGAGAAATCTGGATGTTTCGTCCGCAAACGTTGTTATCGCACCCGGCTGCAAAATTGCGTTGTTTATGGCGATGATGGCGCTGGTCGATCCCGGAGACGAGGTGCTCTATCCTGATCCTGGCTTTCCCGGCTACGAGTCGATGACGGTCGGTTTGGGCGGCATACCCGTGCCGTTCGTATTATCGGAACGCAACCATTTGCAGCCCGACCCCGACGAGATTGCGGCCAGGATCACGCCGCGAACGAAAATCCTAATCACCAACTCTCCGGGCAATCCCACTGGGACGGTCTACACCGACGCAGTTCAGCGCCGGATGGCAGAGCTTGCGGTGAAGCGTGACCTGCTCGTGCTCTCCGATGAAATTTACGCGCGCATCATCTACGGGGCTGATTATGTTTCGATGATGAGCTACCCCGGCATGGAGGAGCGAACGCTCATCATCGACGGTTTTTCCAAAAGCTTCGCCATGACTGGATGGCGGCTGGGCTACACGGTGGCCCCGGCGCGCATTGTGCCTGCGCTTGATTTGATGGGGGTAAACAGCTACACGTGCGTGGCTGAATTCAGCCAATATGCAGCAATTGAAGCCTTGAAAGACACGGAAGGCGCCACGCCGCGCATGGTAGCCGAATTTGCGCGCCGGCGCGAGCGGTTTGTGCGCGATCTGAACCGCGT
>DASQYT010000069.1:0-7498 GCA_035639075.1 Candidatus Elarobacter sp. | reverse complement strand
ACTCGCCGCTGGTGATGCCTCCGCTTCCGTTCGCCGCAAACGCACCTACCATGGCGAATCGGTTGCGACTGCTGTTGACAAGCGCGCTCGTCGCATCGGCGCCAAATGCGTAGTTGCCGCTAATCCCGGACGCCGAGAACGCACTGGGATCCTGCTTCTCGAAGACTCCCGACCCCAGCGTTCCCGTGTTATCAAACTCGATGAAGCGGCCCTTACTCGCTACGCCCGACCTGATCACTCCAAGCGCAAACCGATAGATCGCCGTTCCCGCGGAAGTCGCAATAGCCACGCACCCGCGGTTGTCACCGCCCACGGAATACGAGCTGCTGGCGCCGTCTATGGAAACGTTTGTTTGAACCCCTGTGCTGTTGTTGATGTCTTCTACGCCCACTGCTCGTGCAATGTGCCCCGCGCCGTCGGCATCGAACATGCCCCCAAGCGCCACCGCCCCGTTTGCATCGAAACCTTGCATGGTGAATGCGTACTGCCCATTCAGCAGGGACTCATGCCCGGATCCACAATTCATGGCTGGCGTGGAGCTGTTGACCGTAATGCTCAGATTCTGCACTGCAGATTGCGCGCCCGCGCTGCTCGAGTCCGTGGCCTTTACTGTGAAACTAGTTGTGCCACTCGGCCCCGCTGGCGTACCCGTGATGTGTCCTGACGAGTCCATACTCAACCCCGCCGGCAAGCCTCCGCTGCTGACGGCCAGCGTCACCATCCCGGCGCCTCCGGAAGTCGCCACTGTCTGGCTGTACGCCGTGCCCTGTGTCCCTGCCGGAAGCGACGTCGTGGTCACGGATGGAGCGGGCGTGACGTTGATGGTTACCGACGCGGACTTTGCGGAATCCGTTACAGAAGTAGCCGTCACTGTCGCCGTCCCCGTATTGCCAGAGCTGGGCGCATTGTAAGTAGCGGAAGTTGGCGTCTGCCCGGAGAGGGAACCTGCACCTCCTAACTTCCAAGTGACTCCCTGAATCGACGTGCCGTTCGCACTCGATGCGCTAACACTTACCTTCTGCCCAAAGTCGATGGCTTGAGCGCTACTCGGCGCCAAAGTGACTTCAGAAGATGGACTCGGTGGATCTGCTTTCATTCCGGCAGAGCATCCCCCCAATAGTGCGACCACGACAGGCAGCAGACACACGCATGATACTTTCACGGACTTCCCCCCTTGGCTTTTTCTTGGACGAATTGCGTCCCTGGCTAGAGGAGGGCGGCGCAACACGATCCTCAGGGCTGGAGTGACTTACAACACTTTCTATGGGAGGAATAAACTTCGGAAAATAGTGAAGACCGTGGAAAACCCTGCTTTTGCAGGTTTTTACTGTGCCAAGTCTCCGGTAATTCCAGTAACGCTATCCTGGCGCGTATCACTATGAAACTCTAGACACTGATTCATCTGCGCGATCTGAGTCTGTTGGGACTTTTGGAATCAGAACAAGTCGCTCCTGGCTATTCGATTACTGCGCGGAGCAGCGAGCAGCCGACGCGCTTACGGAATACTGGCAGACACTTCGTTGGAGTTGGCGCTCTCACTACCGCTGGAGTCTACTGCCGTTGTCACGTAGTAGTACGTAGTAGCGCTCTGTACGGTCGAATCCGTATACGTGAGCGTCGTAATCAACGATGAGTTGATCTTCGTGTATCCGCTCCCGCTCACTGTGCTGCGGTAAACGTTGTATCCGGACACTGTCGATGTACTCCCATTCCAGGCTAACGACGCTGAATGCTGTACGGGCGCAACTCCCGCTCCTGATAGAGAGATCGTGGCTGGCGATCCGGTCGCGTTGCTCA
Source organism: Candidatus Elarobacter sp. (assembly GCA_035639075.1). Lineage (GTDB taxonomy): Bacteria > Acidobacteriota > Terriglobia > Acidiferrales > UBA7541 > Acidiferrum. Next base: position 5,701 of record DASQYT010000069.1, on the reverse strand, counting down.
ACACCATGATGCTTCCCGGTATGCTGCCAGTCGTTGTGGGACTTAACTGCACAACCAGCGTGATGTTTTGGGATGGAGATAGTGTTACAGGCGCACTTCCGCCCGTCATCGAATAGCCCGCGCCGGTCAAGTTGATCTGTGAAATTGCTACGCTGGAATTCCCCGTGTTGGTAATCGTGACATTTTGCGCGGATGAGGAAGTTCCCGTTGTCACATTTCCGAAGCTCAAGCCCGCCGTCGGACTGATACCAAGGGTGAGAGTGGCAGCGATTCCCGTGCCGCTGAGAGCTACGGAAGTAGGCGAAGTAGGTACGTTGCTCACGATGGAGATGTTGCCGGACGCCGGGCCTGTTGCGGTCGGCAGGAAAGTCGACGTAATTGTGGTTTGTTGCCCTGCGGTCACATTCACGGGCAACGAATATCCACTGACCGCGAAGGAAGGCGAGCCAGTTTCAGTCACTTGAGTGATTGTCAAGGTGGCCGTGCCAGTGTTCTTGATGATTAAGGGCTGGGACAGGTTAGTGCCGACCGGGTCGTTTCCAAAGTTGATCGGACTCACCTGGATTACTGGGGTAGCAGCCGCATTCACCGTTAGCGTCGCGGTGCTGCTCGTTACCGTACCCGCTGTGTTTGTCACCACTACCGCGAAGGTCGATCCGCTGTCCGTCGTGGCCGTCACCGGCGTCGTGTAGCTTGCCGCCGTGGCTCCCGCGATGTTGGCCCTGTTCTTCTGCCACTGATAGTTCAATGTCGCGGTTCCGCTCGCCACCACTGCGAATGTCGCTGTCTGTCCCGCCGTCACTGTCTGATTCACCGGCTGCGTCGTGATTGTCGGCGCCACCGCTGCGGCGCTCACCGTTAGTGTCGCTGCCGCGCTCGTAACCGTTCCCGCCGTATTCGTCACCACTACTCGGAACGTCGATCCGCTATCGGAACTCGTCGTTGCCGGTGTCGTGTAATTCGCCGCCGTGGCTCCCGCGATGTTCACGCTGTTCCTCTGCCACTGGTAGCTCAGCGGCGCGGTTCCTCCTGCCACTACTGTAAACGTCGCTGTCTGCCCCGCTGTCACCGTCTGATTCGCCGGTTGCGTGGTGATCGTCGGCGCTACCGCTGCCGCACTTACGGTCAGCGTCGCCGTGCTGCTCGTCACTGTCCCCGCAGTATTTGTGACTACCACCGCAAACGCGGAGCCGCTATCTGAAGTCGCGGTTGCTGGCGTTGTGTAGCTTGCCGAAGTCGCTCCCGCGATGTTTGCCCCGTTCTTCTGCCACTGGTAGCTCAGCGGCGCGGTTCCACCGGCCACTACTGCGAACGTAGCCGTCTGTCCCGCCGTCACCGTCTGATTCGCTGGCTGCATCGTGATCGTTGGTGCCACCGGTGCCGCACTCACCGTCAGCGTCGCTGCCGCGCTCGTTACTGTCCCTGCTGTGTTCGTCACTGCTACAGCAAACGTCGACCCGCTATCCGCCGTCGTCGTCGCAACCGTCGTGTAACTCGCTGCCGTGGCCCCTGCGATGCTCGCCCCATTCTTCTGCCATTGGTAGCTCAGCGGTGCGGTTCCACCGGCCACTACTGCGAACGTAGCCGTCTGTCCCGCCGTCACCGTCTGATTCGCTGGCTGCATCGTGATCGTCGGTCCAACCGCGGCCGCATTCGCTGTGAAGTTCGCTGCGGTAACGTTGGCCCCATTGACCACCATACTCTGGCTGCTTGGACTAAACGTAAAACCTGTGTGACTCGGGACAATCGTGTACGTCCCATTTGGCAATCCGACAAACGTGTAATTGCCGGAGTTATCGCCTGTGGCAGATGTGCTCGCCGCTCCGCTCAGTGTTACCGTCGCTCCATTGCCGCCCGTCGTTGGAGTGATCGTGCCGGAAAGGCTGAAACCCGGTGTATTGAACTTGTTGCCGCCGTGTCCGTGGTTGCCCTTAGAGTCCGTCGAATTAACCTGGAAGTAGTAGGTCGTGCCCGCGGCCAGGCCGGAAATTGTCACTTGATGGCTCGTGACCATCGTCGGATCTACTGGCGTGCTATTTCCGTAAGCTGTCGTGGTTCCGTAATCGACCGAAGAATTCGCAGGGACGTTCGTTGTCCAAACGACCTGAGAGCTGGAAGTTGTGACCGATCCCGCTTGAACGTTTGTAACGTCTAGCGTCGTTGGCGGCGGATTGCCAGTGCTATTCGCACTGCTAACTAAACCGGAGCAACCGCTCAAGAATGCGGCAGTCCCCAGCGCCACTGCGGATAGCAGCAAGCCATCTCGCAGAATGCTGCTGACTTTTCGGACGAATAGTTCTGTCCCGTTTCGCGAATTTATCTGGCCGCCACTCATCGAGACTCCTCTTAGGTTCATCGGAAAAAAAGTGCGCACCCGAGCGCGCGCACAAATACTTTTCGCTCTCATTGCTTTTTTGCGTCTAGGTCAGCTTGGCTTGGACTGGGGTGGGCCCGCTGAGGCTGAAATAGCTTTTTGTTGGGTCCCGAACTTCCCACGAAGGATAGAAAAAAGACAAGAAGCTGACTACTGGTTTGCAGGACAGTTTTAGTACAAGGGCTGCGTCCTACGCCGCCTGTAGTCCATAGACCTACGGTCAGGTGGTCACGAACGGCGCAAGTTTGCGCCGGACAGCGGGCAATTTACGGCAGAAGAAATTTCTCTTTCCGCTTTGGCTGAACGTCAATCCTACAACGTGGGTCATGAGTCCTGGTGACGAGCACCAATACTCCAAAGCCCAGAGCCACCGCGCACAACAAAGATCCCAGAAAACCGCAAAGAGCGCGGGGTAAATCCATGCGGGGACCCGACGCGCTCATTTGCTGGGATAGAACAATCAGAATACTTCCGGCTAATCCTGCGGTGACAGAGGCCTTCCAATGCAACACTCGCGAGGAATTCTTGGACCACCAGACGTCCAAACGGCCATGCCAATGGAGCGTTGGAATGGAGCCCAACCGTGACGCGCCTCTTCTGCTCGAGGAACTGACTGCAACAGGCACCGAGGAACGAACCGGGGATTGCTCGGCTGGTGTTGCTTGCAGTCTGAGAAAAGCGCTCTTAGGAGAAACAATGTGAGCGGCGGAAGAGATTGGCGCGCCACTTTTTCCGAAACGAGCTTGCGGGCTCCTCAAAGTTACGATGCGGAGCATGTACCTCGGAAGCCCGCTCATCGAAACCGTCATATTCAGCGTGTCCACCCTTGGAGCGAGCTTTCGAAGAGGCAAAAAGAATCCATCAACTCTCCGGCGAACTCCTGCCAGCGCTTCTGCGTCACGCACGCCCCAGAAATCTACCAGTCGCCTGGTCTTGGGGTCGTAAGCGAATCTCTTGCCGCAGTCCAAGCAAGTGACGTAGGATTCTCGGCCATAGGCAGATGGGCATCCGGATCGTCTAGACGGAATTGTCTCGCGCAGTGTTAATGGAGGTCCCTTATGCCGGTGGGGGCAAAGGAAAACAAGGCGAAGCAGTGAGCGTAGAAACAGCAGGGCCGCAAACACCATACTCCACCGGGACTCTGCACTGATGAGCGATCTCTCCGCATCGGGCAGGCTCCTTGGTGCAAAGCTATACCGGGCTACAAATCTCTCGCTTCCAAATGCTGGGGCCGCCATTTTCGCTTGTGTTCCCGCTATTGTTTCTTGTAAACAATTGCTGCGGCCGATTTTAGCGCCGGGAGATGCATTTAGCAACTCACTATCCTCGCCTCTGATCGCGTGGCGCGTGACGGTGAATTCGGAAATTATTCCGGTCCCAAAGTTCCGTGCCGGAAGCTGCCGGTCCTCTTGGCGGTAGGACTGGAAGCAAATGACGCCAGGAATCGGCTTGCTTGTGCGCGAACCTGTTGCAGCCCTAAAATAGACGCGCGGCCACGGCAAGTCTTTCGCAGTTCCGCAAACATTCCGCTGCCGCAAACATTTCGCTACAAGTTTTGCGTAACTTACATTGGAAAAGGATGGCCTGTCCTCTAAAGGCCTCTTATGAACCTTGCCGAATATATTGATGCTCGCCGTGATCAGCATCTCGCCGAACTTTACGAGTTACTGCGCATCCCCAGCGTCAGCGCCAAGAGCGAACACAAACCGGATATCGAGCGCGGCGCCAACTGGGTCGCCGGCAATCTTCGCGCTGGCGGCTTCAAGCACGTCGAGATCGTTCCCACTGCCCTCCACCCGCTCGTCTATGCGGAATCGCTGGAAGCTCCCAGCAAGCCCACCATTCTTTTTTACGGGCACTACGACGTGCAGCCCGCCGAGCCGCTCGATCTTTGGACCTCTCCGGCATTCGAGCCCACTGTTCGCAACGGCAATCTTTTCGGCCGTGGCACCGCCGACGACAAAGGCCAGGTCCACATCCACCTGAAAGCCCTCGAATCGCTCCAAAAAGTGAACGGCAAGTTTCCCATCAATATAAAGGTCCTCATTGAAGGCGAAGAAGAAGTCGGCAGCGTCAGCCTTTGGGATTTTGTCCAGAAGAACAAAGCCAAGCTCAAGGCCGATGCCCTCGTCGTCTCCGATACTTCCATGCTTGGCAAAGGCGTTCCCTCCATCACCTACGGTTTGCGCGGATTGAACTACTATCAGATCGAATTGATCGGCCCGGAGCGCGATCTGCATTCCGGCGTATATGGCGGCGCCGTTCCCAATCCGCTCACGATCTTGACGGAACTCTTTGCGAAACTTCACGACAAGAATTTCCGCGTCGCTATCCCAGGTTTCTACGATTCCGTCGCGAACCTCTCGAGAGCCGAGCGCAAGTCTTTGAATGCGTTGCCCTGGAAGAAAAAAGATTTTGAGAAAGCCGTTGGCGCTCCGGGCTATTTCGGCGAAAAGGGTTTTACTACCATCGAGCGGCTTTGGGCGCGTCCGACATTCGAATTGAACGGCATCTGGGGTGGCTATCAAGGAGAAGGCGCCAAGACCGTAATTCCGTCAAAAGCGTTTGCAAAATTCTCCACCCGCCTGGTCCCCAACCAGGATCCCCAAAAAATCGCCAAACTCGTGGAGAAGCACATTCGAAAGCTTCTTCCGGAAACCGTTCACTGCAAATTCGAGGTCCTGAGCATGGGAAAGCCCTGGGTCGCTCCCTATAACAATCCCATTTTCAAGAAGGCCCAGTCTGCTCTGGAAAAAGGCTTCGGCAAAAAAGCTGTATTCATTCGCGAGGGCGGTTCCATCCCTTTCGTCACGCAAATGTACGACACCTTCAAAGTGCCCTGCGTTTTGATTGGCTTCGGCCTCCCAGACGAAAACGCGCACGCTCCTGATGAGCACATTGCCCTCGAAAACTATTTCGGCGGCATCAAGGCCGTCGCCCACTTCTACGCCGATCTCGCTACTCTCTAAACGGACCCCCGTTGTTGGGCGTCCGTCGCTCCGGCCCGCCTTCAGCGGCAATGACAGATGGCCGTCCAAACGTGGGAAATGCCCGCCAATTCAACCCCGGGACCGCTCCAGCGGCGTTCGAATCGTTCGTAACCCGCTGTTTTAGCGGTGATTTCCACACCTTTTTCAAAAAATCCGCATTTTTACGGGCTTTTTTGCGATTTTGCCTTGCGTTCTGTCTTTTCCTTGGCTATAGTCCCTTCCGGCCCGAGTTTTTTCGCTGGTAAATGGGGGGAGTTGGCTCGCGGCCTGCTTCGATTCGAATCGGAGTGGAAAGAAAAAATCAGGAGGATAAGCATACTAGATGGCAGCCAAGCCA
>DASQYT010000068.1:0-4305 GCA_035639075.1 Candidatus Elarobacter sp. | reverse complement strand
CTCCGCTTCGCCCTAAACGCGCCGCACAAACCGCGGCGCAGGGCTTCGCTCCGGCGGAGGCCCCAACGACATCAACAAATCAGAAAAAGGGGACACTTCTAATGAGGTAAGGATGGGGACATTTCTAAAGAGGCTTGACAGGAAGTAGGAATGAAGGCTTGACAGGGACTTTTATCTGACGTACAACCTCGGCACAAACGGGGTGGCCCGCCTGGATCCAGCTGGCTGCGTTGAGCCTTGGGGATCTTCGAGCTGGTTTTGAGACCTGTGGCGGGAGACGCAAGAGAAGTTTCGCGGAGTGAGGGAATTTCCATCCTTCGTTTGGCCTGGTCGTATCCAAAGATAAGCGAGGTGGGGTATGAGACAGTCAAGACTTTCTCTCTTGATCGCCGGCGCGTTTTTTCTGTTTGCTGTGACAAGCTGCACCATCGGCACGAACGCGCAGTCAGTCTCCACAGGAGTGGTGGTGGGAACGATTAACGACCCGGGCGGCGCGGTGGTCCTGGATGCCACGGTGACATTGCAGAACAAGGCTACCAATAGCCAGGTGACGCAACGGACCAACGGGGCCGGCCAGTACACCTTTCCGAGCGTGGCGCCGGGGAATTATCGCATCACGGTAAAGAAAGTAGGATTCCGGACGGCGAACGTGGAATCGCTGACGGTGGAAGTGTCGAAAAGTTATAGCGTGGACATCAAACTGGAGATCGGGCAGGTCAGCGAAACGGTTACTGTGACCACCGAAGCCCGCGCGGAACTGCAGACCACGGATGCGGTGATGGGCGATGTGCTGGGCGGTACAGCGCTGGCGCACTTACCAACCTTACAACGCGACTCCCGTGAACTCCTGACGCTGCAACCCGGCTCGACACCCTATGAAACTTCAAACGGCGGAGGTTTCGGTGATGCAGGCGGCACAGTTGCGGGTGCGCGCAGTGACCAGAACGCCTTCAATCTGGATGGCATCGACATCACCGACAACGTCATCGCGGGCGGCGGCAACCAGGTGCCGATCGTTCCGATCGGCGTGGACAGCATCGAGGAGTTCCGCGTCGGCGTCACCAACAACAACGCCAGTTTCGGGCGCGCGTCGGGCGGCCAAATCAATGTGATCAGCAAGGGCGGAACGAACAGTTTCCACGGAGGCGTCTACTGGTATCACCAGAATTCCGCCCTGAACGCCAACGCGTGGGACAACAACTCAAACAAGATCAGGAAGCAGCCGCTACATGACAATCGCGCGGGGGCGAGCTTCGGCGGACCTCTCAGAAAGAACAAAACGTTTTTCTTCGGAAACTACGAGATTCGGAGGTTCCCGCAATCCGTGCAGATCACTCGAATCATGCCGACCGATTCGCTGCGTCAGGGCATCATTACTCTTAACGGAGTGCAATATAACTTGGCGACCTCCGCGGCTTGCGGGGCGAGTGGCAATCAGGCTTGTGATCCAAGGGGAATTGGAATTAGCCCGACGATCAAACAACTATGGGGAATGATGCCCGAGGGGCGCGATCCGACAGTCACTGGCGCTGACGGCGTGAATACGATTGGTTTGCGCACGAACGTCGCGGCTCCGCTCAAGGACGATAGCGTGGCGTTCCGCCTGGACCACAACTTCACAGAAAAACTTAAATTTTTCGGACACTACTTATACCATCGGGATTTGACGCCGAACGCGAATGGTAGCGCCTCAGGTCAAATTGATTTTCGGAGCGGTACCGCCATCAACAGCAGTGCGTCCAATCTTCGCGGAGATGGATTCACCTCGGGCCTGGAGTGGCAGATCAGCAACAACCTGGTGAATAGCTTCCGGGCTGGATGGATTCGCAGCCGGCAGGATTTCGTAGTTATTCGTCCCAGCTCATCCGCCGCACAACTAAACTTGCCGGGTACAAACTCCCCGCTTGGCCCGGTTTCCTTGGCGCCGGGTCTCGGGGCAACCGGGTTTATAGACACGATCGTCGACGTGGACACGCAGCGAGCGCGCCACCAGGCGATTTACGCCAGCAATAAACAGTATGCCGATACGTTGAGCTGGATCAAAGGCAAGCACACCATCGTGACCGGCGGAGACATTCGCTGGCTGCCTACCATCCATGACCGCGATGATAAAGTGATTGGTTCCTTGAACTCGCTGGTGGCCACGCTCGACGCGGACGTCAGCGGAAGCCTGAGTATTCCAGCCGCGAACAGGCCGCCGGGACTCTCTTCGTCCGACGCTCTGAAGTGGGACCGTTTCTACGCCGCGTCACTCGGGCTGATCGATACCGTCGGCATCCTAGCCGTTCGCGACGGCAATTTGCAGCCGAAACCCCTGGGCGCGACTCTCGTGGCTCATGCCACCCTACGTTCTTACAACTTCTTTGGGCAGGATACCTGGAGGATTAAGCCATCTTTCACGTTGACGTATGGCTTGGCGTACGGGTGGCAAACGACGCCGCACGAACTGCACGGGCAGCAAACCTTGATCGCCAACCATGACAACGGCGACCAGATTCTAAATGGCTTCGATTACATCAACCAGAAGCAACGGGCCGCATTGAATGGCGATATTTTTAATCCGACTCTATCGTATGTCCCTGTAGGCAAGAGCGGAAGGAGCGACGTCTTCAGCGTCGACTATGGCGACTGGGCCCCACGCATATCGGCCGCATGGAACCCAAGTCTACGGAGCGGTTTCCTCGGGCGCATGTTCGGCGACCGGAAAACGGTCATTCGCGGCGGGTATGGGATAGCGTATGACCGCGTGAATACGGTGCAGAGCGTGATCATTCCGATGCTCGGAGTGGGATTTGCGCAGACCATAAACACCAATACGCCCCTCTGCAACGCCAACGGGGCAAGTGTCCAGGGGTGTAACGCGAGCGTCCCCTTGAGCGGAGCGGGAGCGAATCCTGGTCTCGCGAGCTTCCGGGTTGGCGTGGACGGGTCGATTCCGACTCCGCCAGCTCCCGCTGCTGTGCCGTCGCCAATTGTACCGGCTAATGGATTGAGCGAAATTCTAAGCTTCCAGAACGACCCACAATTCCAAGTGGGCCGCAGCCACTCGATCGACTTCACGATCCAGCGGAGCCTGCCGGGCCAGATGATCTTCGAAGCGGGGTACATCGGACGCATTGGCCGGCATCTGCCCAACAGCGTCAATTTCAATTCCGCGCCCTACATGTTCAAAGACAAAGCCTCCGGACAGTCCTTTGCGCAGGCGTTTGATGCCGTGGCCGTAGCGACGAGAAATGGACAGACGCCCGCGAACCAGCCCTGGTTAGAGAATCAGCTGCCGGGGTCTGGTGCCGGTTGCGGTGCGGGTGGGGCGAACATTTCCGCCACGGCTTGTCTCGTAGCAGGCAATGGAGCAGCATTCCTCAATAATAACGTTTCGAATCTTTTCCTGAGCATGGACTTTGCCCGGCTGGGGCTCGGACTGCCGGAATATACGAACACACAGGTGCTCGACCTCTTTGTGCGCGCCAGCCGGGACAAATCGAACTACAACGCTTTGGTCCTGACGCTGCGCAACAATAGCTGGCACGGACTGTTCTTCGACTTCAACTACACGTTTTCCAAGTCGCTCGACACGGTTGGCGCTGTTCAGAACGACGCCCGCTACTATTCGTCCAGTTATAATACACGCCTGGACTACGGGCCATCGTTCTTCGACCGGCCGAACGTCTTCAACGCTATCTTCAATTATGATCTGCCGTTCGGAAAAGGGCGTTTCACCAACCACCATTCCTTCATTAACAGAGTCACCGGCGGGTGGTACGCGGCGGGAATCTTCCGGAAGAGCAGCGGTGTTCCGGATCTGGTGACCGTGAGCGGCCAGCCGTTTGGCGGAGGAATCATCTTCGCTACCCCTTCGGGTATGCTCCCAACCGTGCCAGTAGATTCCCTGGGCGGCGGCAGCATCCACGGCGGAGTCAACGGGAGCACCGTCAACACGCCTTTGGGTCCTCAGAGTGTCGGTACCGCAGGCGATCCGAAGAACAGCGGCACCGGCCTGAACTATTTCGCCGACCCCGGCGGGGCCTTCCTGAAGTTCCGTCCGACGCTTCTTGCTACAGACACAAACGATGGGCGAAACAGTCCGTTGCGCGGCCTTAGCTTCTGGAACCTGGACACGCGCTTCGGGAAATCGACCGCTATAACCGAGCGGGTCAAGGTGGAGTTTTCCGCCGACTTCTTCAACATCTTCAACCACGCGAATTTCCTGGATCCTTCTTTCGATACGACGAATCCAGCGACTTTCGGCGTAATCAACACGCAGCTCATTCCAGCCGACCGCATCTCCGGCGCACGCTGGATTCA
>DASQYT010000067.1:0-5910 GCA_035639075.1 Candidatus Elarobacter sp. | reverse complement strand
CGCCGGCGCGTCACCGAAACCTGCGCGGAAGCGGCTCGATTCCCTGACGCGCGTGCGCAGTCCGTCGATCACCGGCGGAATCGCGTCGTGAGCAACTCCGCGGATGAGAAAAATGACAAGAGCCGCTTCGCCCGGAGCGTCGGCGCTGGAACCGATACCCACTCCCTGCACGCCGGCCTTCTTCATCCATTCATCTGCATGCTCCGCAAGCACGATTTTCGCGCGCGCCACTTCCTCATCAGAAATTGGATAGACAAGTTGCGGTGGCACAGCGCCCTCCTCGAGCATTGCGCTTTCTTCCGCGGTAATCGCGCCGCGCCGCGAGAAGAGGGTTCCTTCGACGATGCGAGTGCGGATGCCATCTATCTGTGCAGGCAAATTGCTCTTGGGCTGCCCCTTCGTCACAAAAAGCAAGATGGCAGGCTCATTGGAATTGTCGCAGCTAGCTCCAACCCCGACGGCCTGCACTTCAGGATGCGACATCAATTCCGCGAGACGCGCATCCCGCACGGTGAGGGCACTCTGCATCGGCTCCGCGGAAACTGCTGCTCTCTGCACGGCCAAGCGAGCCGCCGTGGCCGACTGAGGTCCCGGCAGACTACATGCGGCCACGGTATGTCCCGTGGGACTGGAGTCACCAACGATTACGGGCTTGGACTGGGGGTTTGCCGGATCCGCCAAACCATTCAGAACGTCAGAAATTGGATTGCCTACGGTGTCGGACCCGCTACCCGCAAAAAGCAAAGCCACCGGATCTGCCGTATCCTGCGTGACAATCAGCGACCCGGAGTCGCCCTCCGCGCTAAAACCATTGTTCGTAATGTCGACCTGGTTGGTGAAGGAAACATTGAACGTGCTTCCCGTGCCGCATCCTTTCTGGTACTCCACGTTGATATTCGCCTGTGTCGCAAAGATGGAAGAACAGGTCAAGCCCGTCGATCGGCCGCTCTTCGCAACAGCTCTGCCGACCGTCGGCGCAACGCCGGAGCCGGCATGTGGCGGTCCGTTTGCCGGTGGGTTGCTGGCAGTGCCGCCCAATTGCAGGATCGTGCCTGCCGTATCCACTGCTCCTGTGTTAATTAGCGCCAAGGCCGCGTCGATTTTCGGCGCCGGCCCAGTCTCCATGTTGAAGAATTGAGAGAGCGTGGCAACCGTTGGCGGCGTCGCGCAATTGTTATCAATCAGGCCGGGTTGCACAATCGGATCGCCCGCGGTAGCCGAGTCGCTACGTGCGATGGCGTGGTTATTGCTGAGGATATAGAGACTGCCCCCGCGGGATACGAGTGCGCCGAGCGTTCCGCCACAACACAAGGTTTGACCACTCACCGTCGAGGAGTCCTTCGCATTTCCACCGGAGACTCCCAGCGGCGAACTTGCGCCCTGCGCATTTTGTTGCGGCGGCACGATGGTTACCAAGACTGAATCCGCAGCCGTTGTGTCCGCTTGTGAAATTGCCGTGACCATCACTTCGGTCGTTTGCCCGCTGTTGTTTCTACTAGTCAGCACCGGGGCCGAATTCGGAGCTTTGAACAGTCCGGTTGTCGAAATTACCCCTGTTTGCGGACCTCCTCCGGTCACGCCATTCACTTGCCAGGTTACGGCCACATTCAGATTGCCTGTGACCGTAGCAATAAATTGCGTCGACCCGAATGTGGGAACCGAGCTTGAACCCCCGGTTATCGATACGCTGGTAGCCGGGCCGGCCTGAATCGTCACGGCAGCGGTCCCTGACTTCGTTGTGTCCGCTCCTGACACAGCTTTAATCGTCACGTTCGCCGGGCTCGGCACCGTGGTCGGCGCAACGTACACGCCTCCGTTCGAGATAAATCCATGCGTAGAATCGCCGCTCTTGGGAGTGGCTTCCACAATCTCCCAAAACACGCTTTGATCCATTGTCCCGTTTACCGTCGCTGTGAACGTCTGCGACCCGCCCTTGTTCAACGAAACGGTGGCCGGCGCGACGGTCACGCTGCTCGTCGTAGGAGGCGGAGTCCCACTACTTCCGTTACTAGTACCGCTACAGGAAATCAAGTACGTACAAATTGCCAGGCTGGCGATCAGCGAGAGAGTACGGCGCATAGGGAGCCTCGTTTGAGGGCGGGGCCTCTTACGCTTGCAGAATCAATCTGAACCGGGCAGGGAATTCCAATTCTAAATTCAAATGTTTGACGGCTGCAAGCATTACAAAGGATGCTTGGAAGGTTTCTTCTCGAACCCTAGACGACAGCCCCGTCCCGAATCAATCGAGGTCGCGCCAGTTAGGCCCGGAGCCAATTTCCACAACGATGGGCACCGCGAGCTTGTGGACGCCTTCCATCTCTTCCCGGACTAGTTTTTCCAGCTTGGCGCGCTCCTTTGTGGGAGCTTCGAACAGAAGTTCGTCGTGCACCTGCAGGATCATTTTGGCCGCGAATTTTTCTTTCGCCAGACGTTTGTCGATGTTGATCATTGCCATCTTGATTAAGTCAGCTGCCGTCCCCTGCAACGGCGAATTGAGCGCCGTGCGCTCGGCAAAGTTGCGGAGCTGCATCTGTGGTGAATTGATTTCCGGAATCGGGCGGATTCTTCCGAACAAAGTCTTAGCGACGCCGGTCTTGCGCGTCTCTGTAATAATATTGTCCAGGTAATCCTTGACTCCACGATAGCGCGTGAAATAGGCGTTGATGAATTTCGCGGCTTCCTTCTGCTCGATGCCCAATTGCTGTGCAAGCCCGAATGGCGAAAGACCGTAGATAATGCCGAAGTTGATGGCCTTAGCGGCCCGGCGGTGCTCTGCATTCTGGGCCATCGGCCCTACGCCGAAAACTTCCTGCGCGGTCCGCGCGTGAATGTCTTCACCGTTACGGAAAGCTTCTACGAGCACGGGATCCTTCGAAAAATGCGCCATGATGCGCAGTTCGATCTGCGAGTAATCCGCGGACAGCAGTATCTTTCCTGTTTCGGCCACGAACGCGGCGCGAATCTCGCGGCCCAGCTCGGTGCGGATCGGAATGTTCTGCAGGTTGGGGTCACTCGAGCTTAGCCGGCCAGTCGCAGTCCCGGTCTGCGAAAAGCTGGTGTGCAAGCGTCCCGTTTCCGGATGGATCAGTTTCGGAAGGGCGTCCAAGTAGGTCGACTTAAGCTTGGCAATTTCCCGGTACTCGATGATCTTCGCGGGAAGCGGATGCTGCGCGGACAATTCTTCCAGAACGTCAGCGGCGGTGGACCGCGCTTTCGCTTTTCCGCGTCGGGCATTGGGCTGGAGGTTCAACTTGTCAAAAAGAATTTCAGCTAGCTGCGTCGGGGAGTTGACGTTGAATTCTGAGCCCGCCAGTTTCCAGATCTCCTTTTCCAGGCGGCGGACTTCCTTTTCCATCGACCGCGACATCTTCTCGAGTTCTTTGGGGTCCACGCGGATGCCGGTCCGCTCCATCTCCGCGATCACCGGCGCGAGCGGCAAGTCTATTTTTTCGTAGACGGCTTCCAGCTTTTGCTCCTGTATTTGCGCCTCAAGAGCTGGTGCAAGCCGCTGTAGGTAATCGGCGCGCTCGCCCGCCCCCCCGCCCAACATCGCGTTGAATTGCCGCATCACCACGTCCACGAAATTGTGGTTCGCGGTCGTGGGCCGCAACAAATACGAGTAGAGCTGCGTCGCGTGCCGGATGCCACCGCCCGCCCAGTAAGCAGTTGAAAGAGTTTTGGGTCGTGGACGATCTTTTGCCGCTTCGAATCGGCCAGCGGCGGCACGAGCGCTTTTAAAGCTTCACCCTTCTCGTCCATCCAAACCGCGCGTCCCTCGCCGGCTTTGGAGGAAACTTCGATCGACGCGATGCGCGTTCCAAATCCTTCCGCTTCGCGCTCCCCTGTTTCAAGGTTCAGCCAGATCGCCAGCGGCTCTTTTGGTGGGAGTTTGGACAAGTACTCGTGGAACTCGGCGGCGCTGGCAATCTGCGCATAGTCCGCTTTCACAGCCGGTTCGGAATCCGCCGTGCTCGGGGCCGGTACCGCTACTGCTTCGGTGCCCAGCTCTTTCAACAAGGAACTAAAGCCGAGCTCGCGATAGAGCGTCGCAAGAGCACTGACATCTGGCTCGCGGAGCGCAAGCGCTGGAAGATTGATCTCAAAAGGGACATGCGTGCTTATCTTGGCGAGTTCTTTGCTCAAAAGGACAAACTTCCCGTATTTTTGAAGAGCGTCGCGATAGCTTGCTCTTTTAACTTCCCCCGCTCTTCGTAACGTCTCTTCAACGGACCCGAATTGCTGGATTAACTCTCGAGCGCCAACTTCCCCAATACCAGGCTTCCGACGCTCCCCTTCGGCTAGCCGCTCATTTGGATCTTTCGCGCCCGGAATGTTGTCCACAGCGTCGCCCATCAACGCCATTACGTCGATTACCTTCTCCGGCGGTACCCCTAGAATCTCTTTCACCTTCTCCTTGTCCACGATGACGTCTGACTTCGCTCCGCCCGAACCGGTTCGCAAAATGCGCACCCCGCCATTGACCAGCTGCATCATGTCCTTGTCGTTTGAAATAATCAGCACTTCGACATTTTGCTTGGCAGCCTGTGTTGCTATCGCGCCAATCACGTCATCGGCCTCGTATCCTTGAAGCTCCAGAATGGGCAGGCGCATCGCTTTGCACAACCGTCGAACAAAGGGAAGCTGTACGCGCATTTCGTCGGGCATGGGCTGCCGCTGCGCTTTGTATTTTTCGAACAGCTTGTCGCGGAAAGTTGCTCCCGGAGGATCAAAAACAATTCCGATGTAGTCCGGCTGATAATCCTTGATCAGCCGCTTCACGATGTTTCCAAACAGAAAGGGGATGTTCGTGGGGATGCCGCCGGGACCCGTGAGGCGCTGCGGCATGGGCGCAAAAAAAGCGCGGTAAACGTGCGCCATCGCATCCACGAGAAACAGTTTTTTCGGAGGAGCAGGCATGCGGGCGAGTATAGCAAACGCCGAATGTGGATTGCCGGAGCGCCCTCACACCTTCGTGGTCACGCCTGCGATGTGACCTAAATGAGAAAAGGCCGCATAGGAGAGAATTCCTATGCGGCCTCTCACGTAAGAACCAAGTCTTATTGTTTGTTCGGCTTGTTGGGTTCAGACTTCGGCTCGGATTTTGGTTCCGGCTTATTCGCCGAGGGCTGCTTGGACGCGCTCTGTCCGCCGGCCTGCGTCTGCGAAACCAGCAACATCCGCGTCCCGCTGTCTAGGTGCACGTTTTTCCCCGCAGAAGTGATGACCGAACCTTGTGTGGAGGTGGAAGCCGCCGCGTTCAGGTTCAGGCCGTTCAGCCCAAACACGCCTTGGCTATTGGAAGTGAGCTGACCTGCGGCATTCAAGCCGCCGACGGCTCCCCTCGAAGCACCCGCGATGCTCCCGCCTGCATTTGCAGCGGAATTCACCGCTCCGCCGGCAGCTCCACCGACATTAGCTGCAGTGTTCGTCACCGCGCCAGCCGCGCCGCCGGCAGCGGATGTCACTCCGCCAAGTGCGCCGCGCCCTGATCCCGCCGCCGAAGCACCCGCGCCGCCAAAGGCGTCAAGGTCCGATCCCGCCGCCGAAGCACTGCTTTGCGCCGCGGCAATCGCTTGGATCCCGACGCTCAGCGGAATCTCCTCACCGTTTTTCAGAATCGCTTTGTCGAACACGATCCCCAGAGCCGATTCCGACTCGCCCTTGGTGCGGGCCGAAGCTTGCGTGACGTGCCCGACCATTTTCGCGCCCTTCGGGATTACGGTTCTTCCCTCGGACTTCACCGCTTCCGTGGTGCGCGCGTTTACCGGGTCACCCGGCTTGCATTTTTTCGAATCGACTGGCGAACTCAGCGCGGCGTTGAACGCCGTGCCGGCCGCCAGTGAACCATTCGCCTGGCCGTTCTGCGCTGACGCCGAAGTGGACGCCGAGGCGTTGCCCGATGCCTGTGCC
>DASQYT010000066.1:0-4860 GCA_035639075.1 Candidatus Elarobacter sp. | reverse complement strand
TCGAATTCGCGAGAAATCTTGCACCGAAACATTGCGCGACGTGTGCGCGTGTGGTAATTACAATAGCTCTGCGTGTGCGCGCGCTTCGGACGGCACGTTCCAGGTTGTCCGGCGCAGCGTCGGCGCGCCGACTGCTCATGCCTGCGCGGGAAACGGAAGCCATCATCCTGAAAACATTTCCCCTGGGCGAGGCGGATCGCCTGGTGAGCTTTCTGGGGCGCTCGTCGGGGCGCGTGCGCGGCGTAGCCGCAGGCGCGCGGCGGTTGAAGAACCGCTACGGCTCCACGCTCGAGGTTCTCTCTCACGTCCAGATATGGTACGTCGAGAGGGAAACGCGCGAACTGGTGCGTATCCAACAGGCGGAATTGCTCGAGTCTTTTCATAAGGCTCAGAGCAATTACAGCCTCAGCACGGGACTGGCGGTGATCAGCGAGATTTCGGAGTTGATTCTGCCAGAGCACGAAGTTTCTGAGGCGATGTTCCGACTGATCCTGCTGGCCACGCGCGAAGTGGAGCGCACTGGAGATTGGGCCTTGCCGCTGAGCTACTTCGTGTTCTGGACGGTGCGGCTGGGTGGCTGGCTTCCTCGGTTTGATCGTTGCGTCGTCTGCAACACGCCCTTTGGCTCGAAGGCCGCCTTTTACGACGCGCATCTGGCCGGCCTGTTTTGCGAGAAGTGCCGCCGGCCCGGAATGAAGCCTTTGCACCTCGAAGCAAGGAACCTTGCCGAACGCTTCACGGGCGAGCGGTTGGATCGCATTGCGTACGAGAAGTCCATGCAAGCCAGCGTCAGGGAGTTGCGTGAGGCCGGGCTGGCTTGGATCGAAAACCATGTAGAGCGACGGCTGACCACGCGCGAGCTTTTGGAGACGACTTGAAATCTAAAGTAAAACCTGAGAAACGGTCTAAGGGGCTTAACTTCCAGGACTTGATTTTACAGCTCTCACACTATTGGGTGAAGCAAGGCTGTGTATTGCAGCAACCGTACGACGTGGAAGTGGGTGCAGGCACGATGCACCCGGAAACGTTCCTGCGCGTGCTCGGACAAGGGGCTTATCGCGTCGGATACGTTCAGCCCAGTCGTCGGCCCGCCGACGGTCGCTACGGCGAGAATCCTAATCGCCTTTACAAGCATTCCCAATTTCAAGTG
The DNA here is from genome assembly GCA_035639075.1 of Candidatus Elarobacter sp. Classification (GTDB taxonomy): domain Bacteria; phylum Acidobacteriota; class Terriglobia; order Acidiferrales; family UBA7541; genus Acidiferrum. The sequence goes on along the minus strand of DASQYT010000066.1, from coordinate 3,710 downwards.
ATCTTAAAGCCGTCTCCCGTCGATGTGCAGGACATCTATCTCAGGAGCTTGGCCGCTATCGGCATCAACCTTAAGGAACACGATATTCGGTTTGAGGAGGACAACTGGGAATCACCAACGCTCGGCGCGTGGGGCATCGGCTGGCAAGTTCTTCTGGATGGCCTGGAGATCACGCAGTTCACGTACTTCCAGCAGAGTGGCGGGATTGACCTTGACCCCATATCCGTGGAGCTCACCTACGGACTCGAACGCATCTGCGCGTTTCTTCAGGGAGTGGAGAGCGTCTACGACCTCCGCTGGTCCAATGACAAGACTTATGGGGACATCCGGCTGATGGAAGAGCAGCAATTCTCCGAATACAGCTTCGATCGCAGCGACGCGCCCGCGATCCGGTCCGAATTTGAATTGCACGAGAAGCAGGCCAAGGAGCTTCTCGACGGTTTCAAAGGCATGGAAGGGAAGGAACGCGTTCGTTATCCGCTGCTTGCCGTCTATGACCATTGTCTTAAGTGCTCGCAGCTCTTCAACCTGATGGACGCGCGCGGCGTAATCTCCACTACAGAACGGGCGGCGCTTATGGCCCGCGTGCGAACCATTGCTTGCCGGACCGCTGCCGCCTACCTTGCGCAAATTGGCGGGGCTTCCTCCCAGCGCGAGGCACGCGCATGAAAACACCCGCTGCCGATAGGCGCGTCGAATTACTTTTCGAAGTCGGCTGCGAAGAGATCCCCGCTGGGATGCTCCCAAAAGCCGAAGAGGAACTTCGCACGAATATTGAAAAACTGTTGACTGCCGAGAGTCTCGCGGATGGGGTAGCAGTTGAGACCTTCAGCACGCCTCGGCGCCTGACTGCCTGGGTACGCGGACTGCCCGTTAAGCAGGCGGACATCGAGACGGAAGTGACCGGCCCGCCCAAGTCCGTGGCGTACGATTCCGTCGGCGCGCCGACAAGGGCCGCGCAGAGCTTCGCCGAGAAGCAGCGCGTTCACGTCAGCGATCTGTATCTGGTCCAGACAGCCAAGGGCGAGTACCTGGCGGCCAAACAGGTCAAGCTGGGCAGAACTGCCGAGCAGATCCTCACTGGCATCCTTCCTCGCGCCGTGCACGATCTTACCTGGCCGCGCTCCATGACCTGGACCGGCCTCGATGGCCCGCGTTTTATTCGACCGATCCGCTGGATCGTCGCGGTACTCGACGGCAAGGCGCTGAAAGTTTCCGTTGCCGGTATCGCTGCAGGACGCACTACACGCGGCCACCGGTTCCTCGGTTCGAGTGCCGTTAACGTCAGCAGCTTCCTGGACTACGAGAAGCGCCTCCAGCAAAACGGCGTGATTATCCGCCCCACAAAGCGCCAGGACAAAATCGCAGCGGAACTCGATGCGCATGCCAAGAAGGGGAGCTGTCGCATCCACGAAGACGCATCACTTCGAAAGCTGGTCGCTTATCTCAACGAATACCCCACAGTCATTCAGGGCAATTTCGATCCGGCTTTTCTTAACTTGCCGGACGAGATCCTGATCACCGTCATGCGTGACCACCAGAAGTATTTCGCCGTGGAGAACAAGAGCGGAGAACTGACCCCGCACTTCCTGGCGGTTATCAACGTCGGTAAGGATTCCAAGGGCCTGATCCGTGCCGGACACGAGCGTGTTCTTCGCGCGCGATTTGCTGACGCGCAGTTCTTTTGGCAGGCAGACCAGAAATGTCGGCTCGCCGACTATTTGCCGAAACTGGAACGCGTTACATACGAATCTCGGCTCGGCAGTTACCGCGACAAGGTGGAACGTATCCGCACCATTGGCCGGTGGTTCACGGAGAACTGGTTCAATCTGGGTATGGTCCTTGCTCACGTCGCGGAGGCCGATCGGGCTGCGGAACTCGCCAAGTGTGATCTGGCGACCGAAATGGTGCGAGAGTTCACCGAGCTTCAGGGCATTGTTGGGGGGCTGTACGCACGCGCCCAGGGCGAATCCGACGAAATCGCTGACGCTATCTACGATCACTATCGTCCCGTCGGGCTGAATGATCCCATCCCGCGAAATTTGACTGGCTGCGCCGTCGCGCTCGCGGACAAACTGGACTCCGTGGTCGGCTGCTTCGCCGTGGGAGTGATTCCCACTGGTTCGAGCGATCCATACGCTTTGCGCCGCGCTGCTCTGGGGATCGTCAAGATTATTCTGGAGAAGAAGGTACCCGTTTCGCTGTCCCTGGCCATTGGCGCCACGTCAACGGCACTCCTGACCCACAAGCCCAAGCGCGGCGTAACCCCGGATCAGGAGACGCAGATACTGGACTTCATTCTGGACCGCGCCAAATTCGTCTTCCGTGAACGGGAAGGCTTCGGCTACGACGAAGTCAGCGCCGTTTTCCGTGCCGGAGCCGACGACTTGGTGGACGTAGAGAAACGTCTGGTTGCTCTGAAGGCCATTCGCAAGTCCAAAAACTTCGAGCCGCTCGCTGTTTCCTTCAAGCGCATTCGCAAGATTCTGGAAAAGGCCACCGTGGCGCCCGGCAATTCTCTGCATGTGAATCCGGAGTTATTCGAAAATGCCGCGGAGCGTGGGCTGCACACCGCGGTTCGGGATGCCGCCTCAAAAGTGCAGGGACAAAAACGCGCGGGGAAGTATCAAGAGGCGCTGGAAACCATTGCCGGCTTACGAAAAGCCGTCGACCATTTCTTCGATGGCGTGATGGTGATGGCGGAAAACGAAGCGGTTCGAAATAATCGCCTGGCGTTGCTTGCGGAATTGCTTCGCGAGTTTACGACGGTCGCTGATTTTTCTGAAATCGGCGGTGACGAGCGGCGCTAACAATCTCAAGTATCACTTGAACTAACTAAAAGTCGGCGTGCCGACAATTTTTCCGGCCGCCGCTGCGGAATGACGCTAGCAGCGAGCGTTCCACAACTCCAATTATGGACAGCGAGGCGTACAGTGAAAAAATGGGTCTATTTTTTCGGTGCTGGTAAAGCGGAGGGTGATGGAACCTGGCGCGACCTGCTCGGCGGCAAAGGCGCAGGTCTTGCCGAGATGACGAAGATCGGGTTGCCGGTACCCGGCGGCTTCACCATCTCCACGGAGGCGTGCGATTACTTCTACAAGAACGGGAAAAAGTATCCATCAGAGATGAAGAAGCAGGTTGCCGACAACGTCGCCAAGCTCGAGCGCACCACGAAAAAGAAACTCGGCGACCCGAAGAATCCACTCCTCGTAAGTGTCCGTTCCGGTTCTGCTCGCTCCATGCCTGGAATGATGGAGACGATTCTGAACCTCGGGCTGAACGACCGGTCTGTCGCAGGCCTCGCCTCCACAACCAGGAACGAACGTTTCGCTTATGACGCTTACCGGCGCTTCGTGCAGATGTATTCGACTGTTGTCATGGGCATGTCAAAGGAAGATCTCGAACACCGCCTGCGGGCTCTAAAAGACCGGCTGGGCGTCAAGGAAGATACTGCGGTGCCTGCAAGCGGTTGGAGAGAGCTCGTAGCGGAATACAAGGCGTACTTCCGCAAAGAATCAGGGAAGGATTTCCCGGACGATCCGATCGACCAACTGTGGGGAGCAATCGGTGCGGTCTTCGGCTCCTGGATGGCGGAGAAGGCAGTCACGTACCGGCGCGTGGAGAAAATCACCGGTCTCCTCGGTACGGCCGTCAACGTCGTGCAAATGGTCTTCGGGAATACCGGCGATACTTCCGGCACGGGCGTCTGC
>DASQYT010000065.1:0-6466 GCA_035639075.1 Candidatus Elarobacter sp. | reverse complement strand
AATCTACAAATGGCCTCGTTTATTCGGGACAGTTGCTGCAGGATTTGGTGGAGAAGGGCATGCCGCGCGACGATGCGTACAAGGCGGTGCAGGAAAACGCCATGGCCGCGTGGGAAACGGACACCAGTTTCCGCGACCGCGCCGCGAAAGACGCTCGCATCACGAAAGTTCTCGATTCGAAAGCTCTGGCATATACTTTCGACCTGCAGCGCCAGCTTCGCTCCGTCGATGCCATTTTTGACCGCGTTTTTGGTGCGCATCCCGCCGGAGAAAAATCCGCAGCCGGCTCTGCGGGAAAACATTAGTCCATCCGAAGCGCGATTGGAGGTTTGCTTGTTCGCGGGCCGAAACAAAAAACACGCGGATTTTGCGCCGCGAAAAAAAGCGTCCCGGTTTGCACCGGGACGCCGTTCTGCCTCTTCTAATTCCGGCTTGCGCTGAAATTAGCTGCGGAGGCGGAAACTTGAACTGCCATCATCCATCAGGCGCACGCAAAAGCAAAGAATAAAAACCGGGCATTGTATGGTTGAAGTTAAATCCATAATTCCCTAAAAGCTTACTCGACACGCTGAACGTAACGTGCCTCGGTGGTATCCACTTTGATTTTGTCGCCTTCGTTCACGAAGGGCGGCACATTCACGATCAAGCCGGTTTCCAGAGTTGCCGGCTTCATCACCGCGCTGGCAGTGGCTTTTTGCAACGTGGGTTCGGTCTTGACGACTTTCAAATCCATAGTGTCCGGCAGGTCGACACCAATCGGTTTTTCATCGAAAAATTCGACTTTCACCACCGTATTCGGAATCAGGTAGTAGACGGTTTCGCCGAGCTGCTCGCGCGTCAGGTGCATCTGCTCGTACGTTTCTGTGTTCATGAAATGAAAATCGTCGCCCTCCTTGTAGAGGTACTCGTATTCAATTTCATCGAGGATCGCGCGGTCGACGAACTCCTCGGCGCGGAAGCGGTAATCGATAATCGCTCCGCTCTTCAGATTCTTCATGCGTGTTTGCATCGATCCGCGTTTGTTTCCCGGAGTGCGGTGATCGACGCTGAATATCGTGAATAGCTGGCCCTCGTGCTGGATCACCATGCCGGGGCGGAGTTGTGTCGCTTTGACGCTGCTCATTTTTTTATGCGGCCCCGACCGGGTCGGGCCGACTGCTCCCTGGATCGATTGCGAATTTCGGAAATTCAGGCGGGCCAGGAACACAGCCTCATCCGGAATGACTCGAGGCACGCTGGAAGAAAAAACGTGTCCAACGCGAAACAACAGTATAGATGCGCGCGTTCGTGGCGGTCAATCATCGTCGCTTTTTTTGGACTCCCTGACGCGCTGCGCAGCGGCTGCCGCCATGATTTTCTCGATTTCATCGGGGTCGCGTGCGAGGCGTTCGCTGAGCAGCTTGTGGCCGGATTCGGTGATAAGGGCATCGTCTTCAATGCGCACGCCGAGATTTTCCTCGGGAATGTAAATGCCAGGCTCAATGGTGATGACCATGCCCGGCTGGAAAGGGGCGCAGTGGTCGCCGGGATCGTGAACGTTCAGGCCGATGTGATGGCCGAGGCCGTGGATGAAATACGGCCCGAGGGATTTGCCGTGAAGATCTTTTCCGTGGGTGTCGATGTAGGCGTAAGCAATTTTCTGGACGCTCTTGCCGTTCTTGTTGCAAAAATCCATGCCCGGCTTGAGTGCGGCGAGGGCGGCGTTTTGCGCGCCGAGAACGATTTCGTAGATTTCGCGCTGGCGCGGCGTGAACTTGCCGTTGGCAGGAATGGTGCGCGTAATGTCCGCGGAATAGCCGGAATACTGCGCGCCGACGTCGAGAACGACGATGTCGCCGTCTTCGATTTTGCGCGAGAGCTTGTCGTAGTGAAGCGCGGTGGAATTCGGGCCAGCGCCGACTATCGGCGCGTAGCCCTCCGCTTCCGAGCCGCCCCAGGCATGGACTTCGACCATTTTCGCGGCGACCTGGTATTCGTAAAGTGCCGGGCGCATCAACTTCATCGCTTCCAGGTGGGAGTCCAGGGTCAAGTCAATCGCTTCTTTCAGGAAGGCGAGTTCGCCGGGCGACTTGATTTGGCGCATCGCGCCAATCTGCGCGCGAACGTCCTTGAGTTTCGCTTGCGGCGCGGCCAGCTGCAGCCAGTCGACGACTTCTTTTTCGTGCGGGTAGCCACCAAGTTCTTTTTGGTAGGGAAGAATGGTGTAGAAAGCCGGATTAGTCTTCGCAAGATTCTCAACCGTGGAGCGAAAGCCGGTGTCGAACTGCTTCACGGCAGCAAATCCAGTGCGCGCTTCAATGCCGGGATCCGAGGGCGACATGCGGACGCCATTCCATTTTTCTTTTTGCGGATTTTTCGCGGGAAGAAATAGAGTTTCGCGCGGTCCACTTGCGGGGCCGCCGACCTTGGTCGGGGGAAGAATCAGAAGACCGGCGCCTTCTTCGTTGTGGCCGGTGAGATAGTAGAAATTCTCCTCCTGCTCAAAGACATACGTTTGGGAGACTTCTTCGCGGCCGGTGTAGCCCCACAGGACGATTGGGCCGTCGACCTGAGCGGCAAGCTTGGCGCGGCGCTCCGCGTAGACGCTATTGGGTTCGCGCTCGCGGCGCTCCTGGGCATGCGCGCTCGTGGCGAGACAAACCAGGCTCAGCAAACCCCAAAGGGTCAGCGTCGCTGAGTTCAACGGACCACGCGACCCCATCGGCCACAGGCGACCACTCATTCGCGCACCTCGGAACTGCCATTTTGATCTTGCGCTCACAGGGCATGTGGGTTTGCGGCGTGCCACAGAGAGCCGCGCGATTGTAACTGAGACAGCTTGGCATGCGAAATATTTGATTGACGGTACCCCCACCGGGTGGTTTTTCCCAAAGAGTGCGCAATCTCCTTGCCGCATATTACGTGCGGCGCGGGAGTCGTTAGGCGTTTGTTGACGAGCACAGGACTGGAAGCAAACAGATACCATTTTCGCTAGTCAGCGAATCTAACCTTGCCAGTTTCTTCCGTGGACGTGGATGGCGCGGCGGGTTTACCGCCAGTTCGTTTACGGGCTTAGCCGAATTGGAAAGATGCTGGTCTACACGAGCAGCGGCGCGGGGACCTGGGGACCTCCGCTACGGCTGGGATCCAGCCCGAAGATTGTCTTCTTTCAGTTTGAGTAAGCGAGCGTGATTCTCGCCCGCGGATGTCCACGGAAGCGCGATCAGGTACGAAAAAAATCAATCAACAATTCAGAAATGCGAGCGGGCTCTTCATGCTGGAGCCAATGCGTGGCAGTGGCGAAGGTGAAGAGTTCCGCGTTCGTGCAGTAGCGCAGGCTTTCATGCGCCATTTCGGCCAGAAGGAAGGCGTCGCGTTCGCCCCAGAGGAGGCGTGTGGGGACGCGGACGATTTTGTCTGGAAATTCGACGCGAGCGCGGAAGAGCGCGCGATACCAATTGATTATGGCGGTGAGAGCGCCGGGTTGAGACCAAGCCGCTCGATATTGCGCTAGATCTTCCTCGGAAAAAGTGCCGGGACGGCTGGAGCGGAGCAGGGCTCGCGAGCCGATGCGGAAGTTGAACGCGGAGAAAACGGCTTCCGGCAGCCAGGGAAGTTGAAAGAAAAACATGTACCAGCTCCGGAGCAGCTGACGCGGACGCGTGCTGAGGAATTTGCGCATCACCGACGGATGAGGAACGTTGAGGACGGCGAGCTTGGCTATGCGCTGTGGATGAAGCAGGGCGGTGCTCCAGGCGACGGCAGCGCCCCAGTCATGTCCCGCAAGAAAGATTTTTTCTCGGCCGAGTTGATCGGCGATGGCGATGACGTCGGAAACAAGTTCGGGTAAAGCGTAAGCTGCGACGCTGGAGGGTTTGCTACTGAGGTTGTAACCACGCTGGTCGGGGACGATGACGCGAAATCCGGCAGCAGCGAGCGGTTCAATTTGCCTGCGCCAGACATACCAAAATTCCGGGAAGCCGTGGAGAAGAACGACGACCGGGCCGTCATGCGGACCTGCAGCAATCGCGTGCAAGCGTACTGCGCCATTCTGGAATGAGAGGCTTTCCAAGAGGCGTCAATACTATCCAAAAATCAGAAGCCTGGGGCGCCAGAAGTCGCTGGGCGCATTTCAGGAGCGTTGACGCCGAAGCGGAGGCGCGCGAAGTACGTTTGACCGAGAGACATCGAGCCGGTGTACAGGTAGCCCCAAACGAAGAGCAGCAGGAACGGGACAGTGGCGTAGTTTTCGTTGGCGATGGCATACACGATGGTGAGCGAGAAATACACACCGAGGAGCACTTCCGCGTAGGGCATCCAGCCGGCTTTGTTCTTGTACGATTTTTTCGCGAAAGTGCCTTGCTTGCCTTCGATATTGAATTTGGGCGTGCGGGCGAATTCGCTTTTTTTGCCGAGCAGCGCTTCGATCACCGCTTGCGCGTTGCGAACAGAAATGCCAATGCCGGTGGCCATCACGAAGGGCAAATAGAGAAGGGTGCGCTGCCAGGTCTTGGGCCGCAACTCCCTTTGCGCGACGAGATAAAAGCTGGAGATGGAACACGTGGAGGCGAGAAAGAGCGGCAGGTCGATCACCAGCATCTGAACCCAGCCCTGATAGAAACGCACGATCATTGCGGGCAGCAGCATAGTGGAAAGTAAAATCATCAGCGGGTAGCTGATGTTGCCGGTGAGATGGAAAAAGGCTTCGGCTTTGACGTGCCAGGGCGCATCCGACTTCCAGACTTTGGGCAGGATTTTTTTTGCGGTCTGCATGAGGCCCTTGGCCCAGCGCGCCTGCTGGGCTTTGAAGCCGTTCATGTCCACGGGAAGCTCGGAAGCGCACTCGATTTGCGGAAGATAGAGAAACTTCCATCCCTTGAGCTGCGAGCGATAGGAAAGATCGGTGTCTTCGGTAAGCGTGTCGTGTTGCCAGCCGCCGGCGTCGTCAATGGCTTTGCGGCGCCACACACCGGCTGTGCCGTTGAAATTGAAAAAAGTGCCGCGGCGGGAACGCGCACCGTGTTCGACGACGAAGTGGCCGTCGAGAAGAATGGTTTCGACGTTGGTCAGCAGGGAATAGTCGTTGTTGAGGTATGTCCACCGTGTCTGCACCATGCCAATGTTGCCGCCACCGTCGGGGTTCATGAAATAGGGAATCGTGCGGCGTAGAAAATCGGACTCGGGAAGAAAGTCCGCGTCGAAAATGGCGACGAATTCGCCCTTGGCGGTTTTCAGCCCGTTTTCCAGGGCTCCGGCTTTGTAACCTTCGCGATTGGTGCGATGAATGTAGGCGATGGGCATGCCCTGCGCGGCGTGGCGCTCGACGCAGGCGCGAGCGATGTCGCGGGTTTCGTCGGTGGAATCGTCGAGGACCTGCACGTCGTGTAGATCCGGCGGGTAGTCGAAACGCGAAACAGCTTCGACGAGCCGCTCGATGACGTAGCGCTCGTTGAAGATGGGCAACTGCACAGTGACGCGCGGCCAATTCGCGACCGGCGGCGGAGCCGGGGGAACATTTTTGGAATACGCGAAATAGTCGTAGACCAGCCAGTAGCGGTGCAGGCCGTAAACGGCGAGGACCAGGAGGACGATGAAGTAGGGAATCATCATCGCCAGGTCGAAAGCGTTGGCGTGATAGATGCCGGTAAAGGTTCTGTCGGTGAGCTTGTGCCAATAATGGCTGATGGGGTTTTGAGCCACGAGAGCAACCGAGAGTAAAAGGGCTGTGTGCACGATGAAAGTGATTCCGCTGCCGGCCAGAGTCTCTGTGAGCTGAAATTTTGGAAAACCAATTATACGGCAAGTTCGGCCCGAATGAAGTCGATATGTCTCGAGGCTGCCGCAACGCCGGGCAGATGCGTGCGCGGTTCTGGATGCTTCGCTAGGGAACAAGAACAATTTTCCCAGCGGCGCCGGGCTCGAGGATTTCTTTGTGGGCGCGCGCGGCTTCGGCGAGGGGCAACTCCTTGCCAACGACCGGGCGAAGCGTGCCGTTTTCGAGGCCGGCAATGAGGCCTGCGTGGATTTCTGCTTCTTCCGCGGGAGTGATAGCCCATAGCGTGAAGCCGCGAGCCGAAGCGCGGCGCAGCATCAAGTCGCGCGGGTTGATGCTGATCTCGCCGCGATTGCCGATGATGATTACACGGCCATTCGTTGCGAGCAGTTTCAAATCCGCCGAAAGATTTACGTTGGCGAGCATCTCAAGAATAATGTCCAGGCCGCGGCCGGTCGTCGATTTCATAATTTCTTCCTGATAGCCGGCCTTACTGTGATCGAAAACCTGATGCGCGCCCTCGCGCTTGACGAGATCGACGCCCTTCTGCGTTCCGGCGGTGCCGAAGACGGTGAGTCCCATGGCCCGGGCCATTTGTACTGCCGCGGTGCCGACTCCACCGCTCGCGCCGTGCACCAGGACCGTTTCGGAAGCGCGCGCTTGTGCAGAATGATGCAGTGCGTGGTACGCGGTACCGTAGGGGACCCACACGCC
>DASQYT010000064.1:0-2771 GCA_035639075.1 Candidatus Elarobacter sp. | reverse complement strand
CAGTGTGACGGGGAACTATTTCGCGACCACTGGAGTGGACAATGCGCCGCTGCACGCCCCAGTGAACAGTAGCAGCACTCCGAACGGGCCGTATGCGTACGGTAGTACCAGCACATTTCCCAGAAACACTTACAACTCCGCCAACTACTGGGTGGACGTGGTGTTCAGCGCCAGCCCGCATTGACGAGGCCGGTGGTACAGCCATTCTTGGCTGTCCTCCTGGTGCCGAGCCGAGTGCAGCGGCGAGTTCACCTCGGCGCTTGGAGCACCCTTAAAATGAGAAGACGAATTTGGATCCGCATCCCTTTCCGGTTTTGGGAAAGGGCGCGGTATTTGGCTTGCTTTTTTCTTGCTCGTGTTCAACGGACGAAACCGTTCAACCCGCCCCAGCTACCGTTCAACCCTCAATTTCGACCATTCACTGCTTTTTACTTAACCAATCCAGACAAACGTGCTATTCTCTCCCGTGTGCGCCAAGCCCCATCCTTGCCGGACTCTTGCTTCCTCCTCCCGCCTAACCTTTGTTTTTACCCCGACCACCTCAGGGAGCCTATCCAAGGGATCCTCTAACTACTTCAGTGCCCATGCGCCCGAGATTTCCCCGCGTTCAGATGTGCCTTTTGCATCCCGCATCGGATTGAGCGACCTAAGTTCTTTAGAACGTGCAATTACAGACAAACACCGTGTTTTGCCGGTTTTTAGCCGCAATCGTCCAGGGGTAAATCCTTTATATGCAACATTTACGAGCATCCATGTATGTGCTGATTCTAAATGGTTTACAGGAAGGCTAAGTCTTTTAGAATCTGCATTTACACCAAACACGGGGGGCCTTGCTGCCTCCGCTCTGTGCCTCCGTGTCTCTGTGGCAAACGCGGCCTTTCCATTGGCTTGCGATCCGGTCTCTGCGCCGGGGCCCCTGTGGCGACCCGCTCGTCCCATTGCAGCGCAAAGCCTTTGGTGCAACAATTCGCAAAGGCACGGAATTTCTTGACGATCCGAGGAAACAACTCTGCTCCCCTCGGTGTCTAAGACTAATGAGCGGACATCGGGGACAGCTCGATCTTGGTCCCCTTCGCAAGTCGTGCCTGGGTCCAGAGTTCTAAACGCTAGAGCGTTATAATGGACCGTAGCAGGGTGACGCGCTTTCTACGCATCCGAAGTCGACCGTCTTACGGTCGCCATTAGAAAAGGATGCTTGGCAAATGTCGAATCGGAAAGGCCGGCAGTGTCCGATTGGGCTAGTGCCCTGAGTTGGGGCCGCGATGAAGCCGATCTCGTCCACGAGCTGCAAGCCGGCTCGGAGACGGCCTTCGACTGGCTCGTCACGCACTACCATGGACCGGTCTATAACCTCATTCTCGGCATGCTCGGCGATACTTCCGATGCCGCCGACGGCACCCAGGAAGTTTTCTTGAAAGCTTTCCGCGGAATTCGCAATTTCCGCCAGGGCAGTTCTTTGAAGACGTGGCTCTACCGCATCGCGATTCGCGAAGCGCTGAACCACAAGCGCTGGTTCAAGCGCCACTTGCAGAAAAATGTTTCCATCGACGCCGAACCGGAAGAAGGGCATGCACGCATCGAAATCGAGGATCTCTGTGCCACTCCCTTCGACCAGCTTGCGGCCCAGGAGATTCAAACGGTCGTCCACAGCGCTTTGCAGGAAATTCCGGAGATTTTCCGCAGCGCGGTGATTTTGCGCGATTTGGAAGGCCTGAGTTACGAGGAAGTTTCCGAAGTTTTGGAGTGCAGCGTCGGCACGGTGAAGTCCCGCATCCTTCGCGGGCGCCGCGCCCTGAAAGAAATTCTTGAGCCGCTTTTGGGGGCGCAGCAGGTTCACGCAAACCGCGAGCAAACGTCTTCGCATGGAAATGTTTCCGAAGCGCAGCCGTCGCCTTTCGGCGATGCGTTTTCTGCCGCGCGGCGATTCACGTTTTCTTCGGAGGGGTTGACCGCTTCACAGTCAGATATGAAATCCCCACGGGCAAGTTCCGCGGGCGAGGGGCTCCCATGAAGTGCAATACCGTACGTACGAAACTGGCTGGTTATCTCGATGATGCCATTACTGGCGGAGCGCGCGTCGCAGAGCGCGTCCAGGTTCGCCAGCACCTCGAAGGTTGCAACGTTTGCCGCGAGGAATTGGAACGTTTCCGCAAGCTGGCCGTCATGCTTTCGCGTGTGCCCGCAAACGTTCCTCCTGCCGATCTCGCCATCCGCATCAAGGTCGCTGCTGCTCAGGCGCAGCATTCGCGCGATTGGGCGAGCCGCGTTTGCCGCATCAAGGATCGCGCCGAAATTCTGCTGGACAACGTTTTCCGCCCGCTGACTCTTCCGGCTACCGGAGGATTCTTCTCCGCTATTCTTGTTTTCATGCTCGTGCTTCAGATGATTTTGCCGGGCACTACCGTGCGCGCCGTGCAGAACGACGTCGCTCTCAATCTCATGCGCCCCGCCGAACTGATTTCTCTCTCGGACTACCCGGAATCCTGGGCGCCGGAGCAGCAGGACCGGGAACTTTCTTTGCCGCACGGCCTGCTGATTGATGTCACCGTGGATTCGCACGGCCAGATGACGGATTACCAGATTCTCTCCGGCCCGACGAGCGTGGAACTCCGCCACCAGCTTGACCAGATTCTGCTGTTCTCGCGCTTCAGCCCCATGCTGAGCTTCGGCCGTCCGACTGCCGGCGGCCACGTGGTCCTCAGCTTCAGCGCCGTTCGCGTTCGCGGCTGATTTTCGCCGCGATGAGAAATTCAAGAGTTCTCCTCGCCGCT
>DASQYT010000063.1:0-4396 GCA_035639075.1 Candidatus Elarobacter sp. | reverse complement strand
GCCGAAAGCTGTCTGGCTACCCATTCCGCCGAATGCGGCGGCGATATCTCCGCTCTTTCCACTTTGCAGCAACACAACAATAATCAGAAAGAAACAAACAAAGATGTGAATTAGCGTGATTAAGATGATCATTTTTCGATTGTCCAATGGTCAACTGCCAATCGGCACCCGGCAATTGTCAAGCAAATTTCAACTCAGTCAATTATTAGATGATCGCCATGGTGCGGAAGGGGGGATTTGAACCCCCACGCCTTTCGGCGCCACCCCCTCAAGATGGTGTGTCTGCCAGTTCCACCACTTCCGCAGCTTATAACCTTCCTATATTCAATAACTTAACTAGATCAGCGTTTGAGGGCGTCCCCGACTGCACCGGATTTTGCACCGACCTTTTGCATTCTACACGCATCTCCGGCCGCTCCAGATTTCCGAGCCGCGCAAACAACCTCTCTACTGCCTCTTCGCGGGGATGCACGTAGCGCATCGTGGTTTTAATGTTATCGTGTCCCGCCACGTACTGCAACGTGAACGGATCCGTGTACTCCCCAGCCTCGGTCAGAAACGTGTGCCGCAGCGCATGCAAGCCGGCGTCCGCGTGTGTCTTGATCTTTTTGCGCAGCTGTGCCATCTGCTCTTCGAGCACCCAGGGTCCGAGCGGCTGGGCCCGATCCTGCGGGCTGGTGAACACGTAGTCGCAGTCTGACTCTTTGATAAGCCGCTCAAGCACCGCCTTCATCTCGCGATCGATGAGCAGCTTGCGTTTGCGCGCCCGGCGCTTCAAACCACGCTTGATGGTGAGCTCGCCCGAAGTCTTCCCATTGCCTGGACGCGCCGGATCGAGGCGCACGCAGTCCTTCATCAGCTGCAGCATCTCGTTGCGGCAGATGCCGGAGTGACGCGCGAGAATCGAGGCCGAGCGCAAGGGTTCGGCGGCCGTCTGGATCCAGTCGATGTACTCGGCCGGGTTGAAGACGTAATCGGTCTCGCGCTCGGCTCCTTCATCCCGGCTGTACTGCTCGACCACCGGTACCTTGTCGATGATCTTCAGCTTGCGATGGGCGTAACGGAGGGCCTTGCGCAGGGTGGCGAGATAACGATTCACCGTGGTCTTCGAAACCGGCGTGCGCTTTCCATTGCGGCGCCGGCCGGCATGTTTTAGGGCCCAGGTCTTGAAGGCTTCGATTTGCGGCTCCTCGATTTCGGCCAGCGTCAGTTGGGACCACGGCCCGTAGTCGAGAAGCTTCTGATAGCTTTCCCGGTAAAACTTGACCGTCCCCTTCTGTTCCGCCTTGGCGGTTCCAACCCACTCATCAAACGTGGCCTGAAACTCGCTGAGCGTCGGAATGTGCTTGCGCAGTTCTTCGGGGGGAAGGGCTCTTGGCAGCGGCTCCGGTTCTTCGAGTCCAGCCGCCTGGCGAAGGACGCGCGCCCGCGCCGCCGCCGCGATCGATTCTGCCTCGCGCCGGTTTTCCGTGCCCGTCGAACGATAGTATTCCCGGCCTCGGTACTGGAACTTGTAGGCGTAGTACGAGCTTCCGGGTCGCTTGAATACTTTCATCAGCCTGCCGCGCGTCGGGTGTTCGAGGTCACAAACTGGCGGATGGTTTCCGGCCGGATCATGACTCGGGCGCCGACTTTCACGTAGTCGATCCTACGGGCCTGAATCCAGTCGCGCAAGGTCTTCACGGAAATGCCCAGGAAATGGGCAGCCCTCGCCACGTCGAGGAGAGGCTCGATGGGGCCGAGTAGAGAGTCGGGCGGCATCGCCTCGTGCAATGCCATAGTGGGCCTCCTTCCAGGGAGCAAGAATATGTCCTAGCCACGTCCCTGCGATTTGCCGCACTCGTTTCCGACGTTGATCCCTTTCTCGCGTGCGCGTTCTCGGTGGTCGCGACAGCGGATCCTGCCTCGTCGATTCAGAGCCGGGCTGGTATGAGGTCCTGTTTAGCCCGAGAACGGGTTTCAGTCAAACGATCTCAGGACCTCTGTCAGGTGCTCGACATGAGCAGAACCGTCGTCGACAGCAACCCTCTGTAATGGCATGTTTTGGCTCCTTACTGTTAAGGACTGCAAAGGACCTAACACCGTTCACCACCCAAAGTGCATACGGACACAAGAGTTTCCCCTGCTTAAGGGGATCAGAATCTTGCGCCCGCTTGCGGTGCTATGCAGAGTGCTCTGTTCTAAGCACAATATAATCTTGAAATGGCGGATTGCATTGCGTGCTCGTGCGTCACTTGTCCAAAATGTGGAACGTGGGTTGTCGTCACACAGCCAAACGAGCTTGGATCAAGCAGAGAAAAGTTCCGGGCGAACTGCCCGGCACCGGAGTGTGGGAAAGAATTTGAGTTCGAGGCTGGTGAGACGCGGGTTTTCGAGATACCCCTATCACTGTTTGAACGGCGCCATTTCTACGGTTCAGACTTGCGCTAAAGCACGCCTCGGCGCCCGGGTTCACGAGGGTCTCACCTTCAAGCCGTTAGTCGATCAGTGGTAGTGCGTTCTGGCTGTGTGGGCAGGTGCTGTTGGAGCAGGGACCGGAGATGGGGACTCAGGCCAATGGACGGCTCTCGCTTGGCGACTTGGGGAAAATGGACGCTGCCGGCCTGGCGAACGTCCGGTTATTTTTGACCTCGCGCGGAGATCCAGTCACTCCGCGGATGTTCCGGAGCGACTACTGGAGTCCAGCGCTGCGTGCAGCCGGGATCGTCGCCCCGCCACACATTGTGCGGCACTGGTTCGTAACCAATGCGCTTCGAACGATTGAGCGGACCGCGGCCAATGAGAATGAAATGGTCCGCCGCAAAACGGAGCTGGTCCAGTACATGGCGTGGAAGACGGCGGAGAGAACGCTCAAAGCATATGAGCACGTGGTGCGCGATAAAGACTTTATCACTACCACGCTCCAGTCAATTCACGAAGCTATGAAACGGCGTGAGCAACAGGTGAAGAAGGATCCGGGCCTGTTGATGCAGTTTGCGATGGTTCCACCCAGTGAGCCACGGAAACCGATCGATGAGGACTTCGCGATTCTGACGGAAGCACTTCAGTGACCTCCAACGATATCGCCGTCCGGATTCAGGCCGACTTAGGGCCAACGTGGCCGAGGAACCGGCCTCTTCCCCGGGAGGTAGTGGCGGAGATTTGCGAAGCGCTGTGGCAGGAGGGCATCAGTCCGAACCGCCGCATCGTGCAGCAGCGAATGCCGATATGGAACGATCACGCATTCGGCCCTGGCATCGTGGCCTGGCGGAAGGAAAAGATCTTTGCCAGCTCGCTCAGATTCGTGGGCAAGGCGTAGCGGACTTGAATCCCTTGCTCGGGGAGCCCTAGGACTATAGTCGGGCGGGAGGATGTCATGCTGACTCGGCCAGCGACCCCGGGTTCTGGTTGGATGAGAGACCTAAGCGAGCGGCTAGCGGGCGGTCCCGCCGACCCGTCCGGCTCCCGTTCCCTGCCTCGCAGCTATTGGCTCTCGTATATTGCTTTGATGGTCATGATAGTCGTTGTCGGACCGATGACGTTCCGGCAAGTCACGCCGCCCGAGCTACCGGTCCACGAGTCTTCGACCCGCATTGCCGGATTTCCCCTGTTCGCCTCCGGCCGCTCGCCCGTCGCGGCCGTGGGCGCACGCCCTCGTGGCGTGATCGCCATTGGTGGCGTCGCAATCGGTGTTATCGCCGTCGGCGGAATCGCTGACGCAAATCTTGCGTAGTGGTGCGTGGTTATTTTGCTTTAGGGTAACGAGAATTGGCGGATCGCTGGCATCCGTTTCTCTGCCCTGACCCGCTGGGGTTATCACGACTTTTGGTCAACGCTGATAAAAGCGGGCACCCTTATCCAAAGAGTCTCTCTTTCTGCCGGCCACTGGCTTCATGGTAGCCGTAGGCGACCCCATTGCCCGCGTAAGCGTAGCCACCGGCGGCCAATCCGCCAAAGGCGCGATAACCGATAGCGCCGCCGCCCACTGCCCACCAACCTCTAGCCAGTCCGGCGACTGCCGCCAACCCACACGAAACGCCGCCTAATGCGAAGACGCCGACTGCGCGGTAAACTGCGGACGTCATGGCGGAGAACTGTCAAGGCGGGTCAGGGGTTTTGCATCATTGGGTCGCGGGTTTTCGGGAGTTGTGGGGAGGTTGAATTCATTTTGCGGAAGGCATACCGTGAAAGACGATGGAGGTGGTTCATGACATACGTCATCGCCGAACCCTGCATCGGGACAAAGGACACCGCCTGCGTCGACGCCTGCCCCGTTGATTGCATCCACCCCAAGAAGAACACGACCTACGACGACGGCCGGCCAACATTCGAGGAAGTCTCGCAGCTTTACATTGACCCCGTGGAGTGCATTGATTGCGGCGCGTGCGTACCCGTCTGCCCAGTCTCCGCGATTTTC
>DASQYT010000062.1:0-7470 GCA_035639075.1 Candidatus Elarobacter sp. | reverse complement strand
AGATTCCCGCGCGCGCTTTTGATTCGGTGGAAGAGAAGCAGCGCGTTGCCGCCATTCTCGAACAATACAACAATGACTTGACGCTGACGCCGGAAGAAGACGCGGCGTTCGCGCAATTGGCGCGCGAGCGGACCGCGCGCCGTCCTTTGCGGACGTACCTCTGGTTGCCCGCCGCCCGCGCCGTCACCATCTGGTTTACGCCGCGCATTGAACTGCTGCCCGTTTCCGGCCACGTTTTTCCGCTGGCGCAAATGCGCGAGGATGATCCCGTCGATCAGGAAGTTACGAGCCTGCTTTTTGTCCTGAATTTATTTTATGTGGGGCTGGGGGTGTGGGGCGCGGCGCGGTTTTGGTGCCTCAATCCTTCGGTCCGGCCTGCGGTTGCTTTTCTGGCTCTATTCACAGTGATTCGCACCGCCTTTCTGACCACGCTTGAAACGCCCGAGCCGCGCTATGTTCTCGTTTGTTTTCCTGCGCTGATCGCGATGGGTGCGCAAGTTTTCGCTCGCCCTTCCGAGGAGCAGTAGTACAGCATGCAACCCTGTGCCGTTATTTTTCCTCGAATGGTTCCGGATGAATGGTGACGCGGTAAATCTGCGGAAACCTTTCCTTCACGCGGTCTTCCAGCGCCGCGGTCACATCGTGGATTTGCGTGATGGGCAGTTCGCTCCGCATCGTGCAATGGCACGAGACCAGGATGTGGTGCTCCACCTGGCGCACGCGCACGTCGTGGCAATTCACGAGCTCGCCGAATTCCAGCGGCAGCTTGTTCAAAAACTCCTCGATCGCCCGGGAAAGCTGCTTCATCTCCCCACCGCCGGTGTCCGGCGTGGCAATGTGCGTGCCCAGCGGCTCGATGTGGATATTGACTTCCACCTGCCCGTCCCGCAGCTCGCGAATTTTTTCTTCCAGCTCCGTGGCCTGGCGATGCGCATCGCCCAGGCTTAAATGCTCATCCACTTCCAGGTGCAGCTCGATGAAAAGTTGACCGTCCTGTTGCACCGCAGTCAGGTCATGAACGGCAAGGCCCATCTTCTGCGCTGCCGCACGAATCGCTTCAAAAAGATGTTCGCCCTGTGGAGCACGCGGCTCCGCGTGCACCATCACGTCCGAAGGAACGATTTCGCCGATGCGCTTTTCGATGGCGTCGCTTAAAGCATGCACTTGTTCGAGGCTCGCCGTCCTCGCAACGCTCACCGTCGCATCCACGAAGTGGCGGTTGCCGGCGCGCCGCACGCGCACGCGATCGACGTCCAGCACCCCGTCCATGCGCGCGACAGCCTTGGCGATTTCCTGCTGCAAACCCTGAGGCGCCGCGTCCAGCAAGGCATCTAGCGTGCGTCTGCCCAGTTGCGCGCCCACCCACAAAATTACGGCTGCCACTGTCAATCCCGCGAGGGCATCCGCGTAATTCAACCAGGGCACGTTCCATGTTTCACCGGCCCACACCAGCCCGATGCCGACGATTACCACGATCGTGCTCCACACATCGGTCGAGAAATGCAAGGCGTCGGCTTCCAGGGCATCGCTGGAATACTTGCGAGAGACGTATCCGAGGGCCCGCGCCCGCGTCAGATCGATCGACAAAGCGAGCAGCAGCACCAGGATCGCCGTGACGCTCGGCTGGATGTGGACGCTGCGGAAGAACAGCCGGTCAAACGCCTCATAAACGATGTAAAGAGCTGTCAGCGCTAGCAGCCCCGTCTCAACGAAGGCGGAAAAGTTCTCAAACTTGCCGTGCCCGTAGGGATGCTTCTCATCCGCCGGCTGATCGGACATCCTCACGGAGAGAAACGTGATGATCGCCGCAAGCAGGTCGAGACCGGAATGCAACGCCTCCGAAAGGACTCCCAAGCTGCCCGTTCGGACCACCAAGAAAGTTTTCAAAGAAACCAACAGCAATGCCGAGCCGACGCTCAAAAGCGCTGCCCGCCTCTTCTCCCGTCCTTCTTCCACGGAATAGGGAACAACCATCGTCCGCCTAGACTACCTTAAGTCCACGCGTTTTCCAGAATGCGTGGCATGTCCGGACATATTGCCTCTCGTCTTATGGAGTGTTTCGTGTTTCTCATGAGGATGGAGTTCTTCAGACGACCACACTTGCGGCCCATCCTGAGAATCTCGTGCTCGCAGACTGATTGATTCAGGTAAATACCTTATTGAAATCAAATGTTGTCCTGTTGAGATATCAGCGTTTACGCTACGCTGGCGATAGCTCGTCTACGACCAGTTCATGGGAGACAACATGAGAACCCGAACTGCGCACTCCTTGTTTTTCACAGCCGCCCGGGGCGCCGCTGGGATGATCTTCCGCGTGGCGGCGGTCATTCTGGCGGTAATTTCCACAGGGCGGGCGCAATCCGGTCCTGGTTCCGATCCCAACTACGTGGCTCTTCGCAACCTCACACTGGGCAGCGAAGCCATCAGCGTCAAGAATCTCGAGCTGAAACGCGACGCGGGGACGTTCCGGCTGAACTCGGGCACAGTATGCTTCGTTCCCCCCGTGAACGGCAGGGTGACCGGCGCGGTGATCGTTGGCGACGGCAATTTTCTTCTCGTTCCTCCCACGGAAAGCGAGCGCAAAAGTCTGAAGTACCTGACAAAGGAAGATGAATTCAGCGAAAAATTCGAGCGTCTCGTTCTGCGCTTTACCGATTCCACTTACGACGAGATTAAGAAGGTCGGCATGCCGGCGGCCGGTGGTTGCGACGCGGGTCTGCTGAAAGACAGCCAGAATGTGACCCGGCACAAAATAAAACACAACCTGGAGGCCGAGCTTCTGGGGGAAATCCTCAGTCCGGAGCCAAGGGGCCTTTTCTGGGCGCTCATTCACGGGAAGCATTACGACGACAAGGAGATCTATTCGCTGGATCCGAACCAGAATTCCGATCAAGTGGACTTCTGGACCTACGACGAGAACAAGTGGGGTGACTGGGCCTCCTTCAACTTTGTGGAGCCGCACCCGAGGGGGTCTGTCGGCAGGACTATCGGCATTGATCACCACCAACTCGAAACCACGCTCGAAAAGAATGGCACTGTTTCGGGCAAAGCCACAACCACTTTTGTGTCTCTCCGCAACGGGCTGCGCGTTGTTCCGTTTTCCCTGTTCCGCACTCTTCGCGTTCAGTCTGTTACTGCCGACGGACAACCGCTTTCTTTCATTCAGGAAGACAAGAATGATGACGCTGACTTTGCCGTTATTCTCCCCAAACCACTGGCCGCCGGAGAGAAGTTCAGTGTCACGACGACTTATAGCGGCAAGGAAGCAGTCATAAACGAAGGCGGTGGTAACTATTTCCCCATCGCGCGGCACAATTGGTATCCCAACAGCGTGGGTTCCGCTTTTGGGGAGTATGCCTCCTACGACATGACCTTTCGCATCCCCAAGGGCATGAAGATCGCTGCCACGGGCGCGCAGGTCAGCGAATCCAACGATGGCGGACAAAACGTCACGGTTTGGAAGAGCGAGACGCCTCAAACAGTAGCGGGCTTTAATTACGGCAAGTTCAAAGTGGAGGAGGCAAAGCTGCCCAAACCCGAGGTATTCATTCAATCGTATGCCAACGAGGAATCTCCCAACTGGGTGCAGTCCCTCCAGCAGGCCGCTGAAGGCAGCTTACCGGGGCAAAGCCACATGACAGGAGTGGCCTTGGGTACGATGAGCACGACGTCTCTCAACAAAAAAGCCCTTGCGGAAGGTCAGCTGGCCGTGCAGCTTTACACGGACTATTTCGGTCCATCGTTGTTTAAGCACCTGCAGATCACGCAACAAACAGCTTGCAACTTCGGCCAGGCTTGGCCTGAACTGGTGTGGATCCCCATCTGCTATTACTTCGACACCACCGTTCGGCATCAGCTCGGCATGGACTGGGGCGATCGCGGGTACTGGAAGGTCGTGACGCCGCACGAAGTGGCGCATCAATGGTGGGGACACACCGTGGGGTTCGATTCCACCCGCGATCAGTGGATGAGCGAAGGTTTTGCGGACATGTCCGCGTCCCTCTACCTCAGTATGATCGAGAAAGATCCCAAGAAGTTCATCACCTTTTGGAATGACGAGCGCGAATTGTTAACCGAGCGTGATGCGCAAGGCTTCCGGGCGATCGACGTTGGCCCCCTGACCATGGGCTACCGCGCCAGCAACTCCCGCACCGGTGGGGGCATCACCCGGCGCCTCATTTATCCCAAGGGCGCCTACATCCTGCACATGATTCGCATGATGATGCATGACAACCGCGACGGCGATAAGCTGTTCAAGGAAACCATGCAGGATTTCGTCAATACCTACCGCGGGAAGGCCGCCACGACCGAAGAATTCCAAGCCATCGTCGAGAAGCACATGTCAGCTGATATGGACGCTGAAGGAAATCGTAAGATGGACTGGTTCTTCAACGAGTACGTTTATGGCACGCAACTGCCCAGCTACAAGCTGGACTACTCCTTTGATACCGGAGCTGACGGCACGATCGTGCTAAGCGTGAACGTTGCGCAATCGAACGTGAACGACCAGTTCCGTATGCTCGTTCCTGTTTACCTGGAATTGGATGACGGGCGAATCGTCTTCCTTGGGAGGCTGCGCCTGGTGGGAAACAGCTCCGCTGCACCGAAGGTACCGCTCAAGGGTCTAAAGACGAAGCCGCGGCGGGCACTCATCAACTACTTCGACGACGTTCTGGCATCCGCCAACTAGAGCAAAATGAAAGCTCTCGCGGGCTTGAGGATTGAGTAAGCGTGTTTCCTGGAAACTTATTTTGCGGGGCTCATTGGCGGCGGCGGCAAAAGCGGCAGGCGCTTGGCTTCGCCCCGCGCTCCGCGCACTTCCAATTCGTCAAACAGTAGCGACGGCGCCACCACGGAAGCCGGTAAGCCCACTTGCGCTGAGCCAAACGCTCCTAGCGCGGTGCCGGCAAATCCGTTGTTTTGGCTTTGCATGTAGTTGTAGACAAAATTGTCGTTCCCGATTCCGGTTAGGTTCCGCAGCGCGCGGGTGTTCAATCCGATGACGCGCGCCCCGCGAATCACCTCTTCCCGGCCGGTTTCAGGGTACACACGGTAAACAACCAGCGGCAGGCGGTCACCGTTCCCGGCGCCTCCGCCATAGCTGGCCAGAAGTTCGGAGAAATCCTCCTGGTGCAGCAGGCTGATCACGGGATTATCCATTTCGCGCACCACCAGGCAATAGTTCAGTTTTTCCGCGCGGCAGCTGTCCAGAAATTTCTTCTTCAAGTCCGCCGCAGGAAGCGTTTCCGCCGAGGAAAAGAGCAGATTGCTCATCGTCGGCTTGGCATCGTTCAAGAACGCGGCGCGGCCGTGTCCATTGGACTCATTGAAATCCGGGCCGGGCCGCCGGGACATCAGCTCGTTCTTCAGGTTGCCGCTATCCACCAGCGTGACTTTCTGGGCGCGGACGCCTTCGTTGTCCACGGCATAGCCGCCAATCAGCGCCATGCCATGGAAATCTTTTGCGCCCGGATCATCCACAAGGGAAACGCTAGCCGGCAGCACTCGCGCCCCTAGCCGACCCACCCAATCGCTCTTGCCGCCCAGGTTGCCAAGCATCTGCTCCATCACCGGGCTGAAGGAAATCGGCGGACGGGCTCCGTTCACGGCGGGTCCAAGCACTTGCGCCAGCAGCGGCGCCGCGGCGCGCGCCTCAAAAAGGACCGGGCCGGTATAGTCCTGCGCAGTAGGCGCGGCTCGCAGCGTCATAAGCTCGGTGCCGGTAACATTTAATCCTTTACGCACTGTCTCGACGCCGGGCAAGTCGGCCGGACGCGTCGCGTACGTGGCATAAAAATGATTCAGCGGCACGCCGTCGGCGGCGAACGTGCTCATGCCCGCTTCAATCGCCGCAAAATGCCGGTTCTGGCGGATTTCCGTTCCTTCGCTAGTCAGCAAATATTCCGTCGCGTACACGAGGTAATAGGTCACGCGCGATTCGTGAATCTCAGAAAACGTTCGCAGGGCTGCCGAAGTTTCGCGCGCTTCCTGGTCCCAGTTGCGACTGGTCCAATCCGGCGTCTCCCGCGGTTCGATAAGTTGTACCGGCTCGGCTTTCGCGAAATCATCGATATCCGATTGCCGCGCCAGGCTGCTGAGATACGCCTGCTTGCGCGAATACGTTTCCACTGCTTCTTTGAAGGCTTGGTCCGTCGCAATCCACAGGTCCTGTCGCAGCGAATCGTAATCGCGGTCGATTCCCACCTGGCCCGTCGGCCCGATAAAGCCGCGAAAGCCTTCGTCGCTTACAAAATTCGAGCTGTCCAGCTTGTAACTGCCCACCCGCGCATCCACATCCATAAAGCGGTTCCGCGTTTGCGTGCTGGACAGCAAAGCTCCGCATTCCGCGACAACTTCGCGGACTTCCAGATCGAGCAAACGGTACTGAACGAAGTACGGCCGCACCGGCTGGTCGATGTTCGGAATTTTCAATTCCAGGCGAGTCTTCGCGCGCGCCATTTCATCACGCATGGCCTGCAGCGTGTGATCGTTATCCGATGGAGCCTGCGCGCCCGTGGCTGACCCGGAGCCTATCGCAATCAAAAATAAAATCAGTCCTGCCATTCTCTCTGCGCGCCTCACTGCTGGCCTCCCGTCTTGACGACGTCGTGCGCGGGCGGCGGCAAGATCGGCGGCCGGTCCGTCGAGCTTTCTTTTTTCTGCACTTCCAATTCCGAAGTCAGAATGGCGGGCGAGGCCGCAGCAACGGGAACGGAGCCCGATTCCGCGCCGCAGTAACCGTTGAAAACCTCTGGCGTATCTCCCGTCGCAACAATCTTCGTTAGCGCCGCGAGCGGCGTGCCCACAATATCCACTCCCCGCACCAATTCGTCAGGCCGCCCATCGGGAAAAACTTTGTAGACCACCAGCGGCAACACTTGAAACGCCTGCGGCTGTCCGCGTCCGGTGAACGTAAATCCGCCGGCGATGTCGTCGATCAACAATCCAAACGGTTTGCCCTGCGCTTTGATCAATTCAATCAGCTTGGCGCGGAGTTGCGCGTTCGTTACCGTTTTGCTGCTCTGCACGATCAAGTTGCCTTGGCGCGAAACCGGCGTGGCGCCGAGCTGCCGCCTGCCATGCCCGTTCGAATGCTGAAACCCGACCAGCGGCGAGCGCGACATCTCGAAATTTTTCAGCACGCCATGCTCCACCAATGGCACGCGCTGCGCCGGCACGCCTTCATCATCAAACTGGTAGTAACCCAGCAGGTCCTGCTTGCCGAGCTTTCTCATCGTCGTGTCGTCGGTGATGCTCAGAAACTCCGGCAAAATTTGCTCGCCCACTTTTTTCGAAAACGTTTGTCCCTCGGTCACATCTTTTTGGCGATGGCCTTCGGCGCGATGCCCGAAGACTTCATGGAAAAACACCGCCGCGGCGCGTCCTGTCAGCAACGCCGGCCCCACTGTCGGATCGTTAATGGGCGCGGCGACCAGCCCTTCCAACTCCTTACGCATCGTCGCTTCCGCC
>DASQYT010000061.1:0-10117 GCA_035639075.1 Candidatus Elarobacter sp. | reverse complement strand
ATCACGCCCGGTCGCAGTAATCACCTGGCAGGAATGACGCAACGTGTAGGAGCAAACCTATAGGCGGGAATTACCGCTGGCTAACCGTAGAACCTTGTCTTTGGAAATATAGATGTGGTCACACATCCGTTTGCGGGCAAGCGCGGCATCCCGATTCTGAATCGCTTCCACAATACCGCAATGCTCACGTACTGGTAGTTCTCCGTAATACCCCGCATCGATCGAGGCATACATGATCCGCTCCATTTGAGATCGCATGTCGGCAACGGCACGGATCAGCAGTGGATTGCGCGTCAGCTGGGCGATCGCATTATGGAACGCCGTGTCCGCCTCGATAAAACGCACATAGCTGGCCCGATCATCTACCTTATGTTCTGTGTTGGCCAGCTCAGCCAAGGGGTCCAACGTCGCCTGGTCCCAGTTCTTCTGCGCGGCTAATTCCGCTGAGGCCCCTTCAACGGCGGCTCGGAACTCGTAGAGCTCATTCACCCACTGAATCGTAATGTGCGTGATGAAGTACCCACGATTGGCCACGATCCTCATCAGGTGTTCCTGCTGAAGACGTACTGCCGCCTCCCGCACCGGCGTCCGGCTGCCGTGATATCGTTTGGCCAAAGCCTTTTCACTCAGCGCTTCCCCCGGCTGGTACTGGCCCGTGATGATGTCCTTCTTGAGCGCCTGGTAGACTCGCTGACTGAGCGTCCCGTTCGACTCGCCTCCCAGAGCGGTCCTCATTTTCAGGCCCCCTGTCCGGTGCGAAGACCCACCCTTCCTTCTCGTTTTGTCCCGAGTCAAAGCCTTCTTTTTCATGGATTTCGTTTTAACGAACGGGCGGGCCGGTTGCTGGCCCGGCTCGCTTCTTTTATGCCGTTCTGCGCCAAACGACCGCTTGCCTGTAAAGAAATATACATTGGATATATCATTTAGGACACATTTGCCAGGCCCTCCGGCGCCGGGCGTTTCAAGTTCGGCACGTGTCGATGTACCGATTGTATACCAGCGGTAATCTTCTTGACATACATGCGGGTCTCGGTATAGGTTGCGCACCTATCCAGGGTATCGGGGAACCGCAAGGGGTGACTATGTCATGGGACCGCTTTTCTGGAATCGCTTTGGTCGCAGTCGTGTTATTCGCCACAACCGGCTTGATCGCTCAAATCTTCCCCGGCCGGATTACCGGTACAGTGCGCGACGCTCAGGGAGCGGTCGTTTCCGGCGCCAACGTAAAACTGCAGAACACCTCCACCGGATTGGAGCGTTCCGTTGACACCAACGAAAACGGGGAATTCAACCTCCCCCAGCTCGCCCTCGGCACCTACCGGATCACCGTCAGCAAACCCGGCTTCCAGACAGTTGTCCTCATTGACATCACCACTTCGCTGAGCCAGGTGAACACGCTCTCCCCCGTTCTTCAGGTCGGTACTGTAAGGAGCGAAGTTGAGGTGATGTCGCTTCCCCCGCTCATACAAACCGAAACGAATTCCGCCGGCGGGCAACTCTCGGAAGCGCAAGTTATTTCCCTTCCCATCGGAAACAGCGACTATACGCGCCTGGCCTTGACCCTGCCGGGTGCCACACAGAACAGCAACTTTGCCTTCGCGCAATACACCATTAACGGCTCGCGCTCCCGATCCAACGCCTTTTTTGTGGACGGAGCCTCAAACACCGATCCCTCCACCTACCTGCCCTCCCTCAACGAAGGCGGCAACTCCGCCACCGCAGCCACCCGTCTGCCGCTCGATGCCATTCAGGAAGTGAGTGTGGTCAGCGGCGGCGGCGCCGACACCGGCCAGAATGCCGGCAGCGTGATGAATGCCATCATCAAGAGCGGGACCAATCAGATTCATGGATCCGCGTACGAAGTGCATCGCGATGCGGCGCTCGACGCGGCCAACTTCTTTGAAGATTTGGCGGGCAAACCGAAAGCGCCCTTCGTCTGGAATGAATTCGGCGCCACCATAGGCGGCCCCGTGGTGATTCCCCACGTGTACGATGGCCGCAATCGCACCTTCTTTTTTGGCGGTTACGATGGAAGCAGGCTCCGGCTCGGAACTACATTGCGCGGTCTCGCGCCCACACCGGCACAGATTCAGCAAGCTGAGGGTCTCCTCGCAACCCAGAACATCCCGGTAAATCAGCTGGGGTTGAGCGTGGTAGGACTCTACTCGAACCTCGGCCTCTCAGGCCCATTCGTCGTGGATAATCGCGGCCAGCAGTCTCCGAACAGCATGGTCGCGAAAATGGACCATCAGATTTCAGAGTGTGATTCTCTTTCCGGCCGGATGCTCTACGCCAATGGCGAAGATGAATTCCCCGGCGGAGGTCCCGGACCCGGAGGTGGCTCGCAGTTGAGTCCATGGTTCGGCGTGACTCCCACTCACGTCGCCAACTTTGCCATTAGCGAAATCCATATCTTTTCGCCGAATATCGTCAACACGCTGCGTCTGGGTTATAACCGCTTCAGCCAATTCCAGAAGGGCCGAGACGCCAACGTCGATCCCGCCTCAATCGGCCTGAACACGGGTGTAGGCCCGGAGAGCTTTGGCATCCCGGAATTCGACATCGGCGGTTCGGCCTCGGATCGATTCGCGAACCTGGGCTTGCAATATGGGGCTGGCGGGCGCGTCGCCACCACGTTCCAAGTTG
Organism: Candidatus Elarobacter sp.; assembly: GCA_035639075.1. Taxonomy (GTDB): domain Bacteria; phylum Acidobacteriota; class Terriglobia; order Acidiferrales; family UBA7541; genus Acidiferrum. Next base: position 7,471 of record DASQYT010000061.1, on the reverse strand, counting down.
CCGATGATTTCAACCTGACTCACGGCTCACACGCTCTGAAGCTCGGCTTTAACTACTTCCACAACTACTCGGATTACACGGTGGTAGGAAGTCGTGGTTTGTTTTCGTTCGACGGTTCTCAACTAGGCGACACGTTGACAACGGATGGTGGACTCGCAGGTCTGGTCGACCTACTGGCCGGATTGCCTACTCCGGGAAACACGTTCATCACCCGGGTGGGCAGCGACCGTGCCAACATCTATCAGAATATCCCCAGCTTTTACGCGATGGACACATACAAAGTCACGAGCAAGCTGACCCTCATTGCGGGCATGAGATATGACTTTTTCGGAACCGTCGGTGAGTCGCGCGGCCGTTTCTCAGCTTTCGATCCCAACCTGGGCTTAGTCATGGCAAGCCATCTGCCCGGAGGAAAAATCTACGACGCCCCCAAGCGAAATTTTGGCCCCCGCATCGCCCTTTCCTGGGCTCCCCCGGTTCAGTTGATTCCCGGACGGCAAACCGTAATTCGAGCGGGATACGGCATCTACTACGACACCATTCCACTGAACAATTTCGAGGAAGGCATTGCCCAAAATCCGATCGGACCTACTGGCGGTTTCACTATTACCCCGGCAGCGCCCATCCCATTCGACGTGGGCGTACCTATATTTGGCGCTGGTGCTCCCCAGCCTCCCTTTAACGTCACGAGCATCGATCCTCACTTAAGGACTCCGAACACCCAGCTCTGGAACCTGAATCTCCAACAGGAACTGGGTCTCAAATTTGTGTTGCAAGTGGGCTACATCGGCAACCGGAGCAACCACCAGCTTCAGCTGCTGGATATCAATCAGCCCACCCCCGGCACCAACACCGCAACCAACACTTCTCAATCGCGACGGCCTTACAACACGCTGTTCCCGACGCTGCGCCAGATCAACACCATCTCGTCGAACGGCTGGTCCGATTACCATTCGCTCCAGGCGGTCCTAAAGTCAACCGATTTCCATGGCCTCACCACACAGGTGGCTTTCACCTGGTCGCACAATATCGACACCGCGTCCGAGGTTGAAGATTTTTTCGGAACCAGCGGCTACGTCCCGCAGGATTCACGCAACCTCGCAGGCAGCGTCGGAAACTCGGAATTCGATCAGCGCCGCGCACTGATCATCACCTACGTTTATCGGATCCCCGGTCCGAAGATCGGCAATTTCGTTGGCACGGCCTTGAAAGACTGGCAGCTGTCAGGAACTACAACTTTCCGCGACGGTCTGGCCTCGCCGGTGTTGACGTTTGGCGGAGAAAGCGGCGTGGATAATTTCCATGAGCGTCCGAACTGCATAGGTCCCATTCGCTATCAATTGACGGATTTCACGCAGCCCTACGTTCTGCCCGGAGCGTTTGCTCCCCCAACTCCCGGGACATTCGGAAACTGTCCTCGAAATCCCATTGTCGCGCCGGGTCTCAACGACTGGGACATCTCCCTCCAGAGGACTTTTCGACTGGGCGAGAGGGTTTCCTTTGAGTTTCGTACCAGCTTCTTTAATGCGTTCAATCACCCGAATTTTGCCGAGCCTTCCCCCGACTTAAGTACCACGATTACCGCAACCGCTGACGATGGCAGCTTCGATTCTCACTTCGGCGTCGGCGGTCCCAGAAACATTCAGTTCATGGGGAAAATTTCCTGGTGAAGCATAATCTGAAATGCGGAAATTCTTGAGCACCGGAGGACGGGTGGTCGCCAAAAGTCGCACGCAGTGGCATGTCGACATCTGGGTGTGTGCCCTCCTCGCGACGGTCTGTTCGCAAGCCAGGGCTCAGAATCCATCCACACGGCCTATAATCATTTCTGTCGACGCCACTCATGCACCGCAGAAAATCCTCCACTCTGAACTCCAGATACCAGCTTCCCCCGGATCTCTCACCCTTTACTACCCAAAGTGGCTACCCGCCGACCACTCCCCCGACGGTCCCATCTCCAATATCGCCGGTCTGAAGTTTTCTTCTAACGGAAAAGAACTCCCCTGGCAGCAGGACGACGTCGACATGTATACCTTTCATCTCGATGTCCCCAAGGGTGCAGACTCCATCGATGTTCACTTGGATTTCCTGCTCTCCACGCCGGGCACCGCCATCGACTTCAGCGCTTCTGGTTCATCCAAGCTGCTGATACTGATGTGGCATGAGGTGTTGCTCTATCCCGCCGGTTTGCGTGTCAATCAAATCACATTCCATCCCACGCTGCAGCTGCCCCCGGAATGGAAGTTCAATACCTCGCTGCCCGTCTCTAGTCAGTCGGGCAATACCATCAACTTCGCCCCCGTGCCTCTAGACGTTCTCGTCGATTCTCCCGTGCAATCAGGCGAATTCACGAAAGTCATTCCTCTTACGCCCGGTGACAAACTCTCACACGAACTCGATGTCGTCGCCGACGACGTCTGGGCACTCGACATTCCATCCGCACTCATTGACAATTACAAGAAGCTCGTGGCGGAAGCCGGCGCTCTCTATCAATCGCACCACTATCGCGACTACCATTTTCTGCTCACGCTCAGCGACAACACCATCAGTCTAGGGCAGGAACATCACGAGAGCAGCGACGACCGCGTTCCCGAGCGTACGCTCGCCGACCCCAGCAAGCGCCTTCTCGAGGCGGGACTCTTCCCGCACGAATTCACGCACTCCTGGAACGGTCAATTCCGCCGCCCGGTGGGGCTGGCAACTCCCGATTTTCAGCAGCCGATGAAAGGTGAACTCCTGTGGGTGTATGAAGGGCTCACCACGTATCTGGGCACGATCCTCACGGCGCGTAGCGGACTGTGGACGCCCGCTGAAACGCGAGAATACCTGGCGACTGTGGCTTCCTCGCTTGATCATCGCGCCGGCCGGACATGGCGCTCGCTCCAGAACACAGCCAACGCAGCCCAGATCCTTTATTTCGCGCCTTCGGAGTGGACATCGTATCGTCGTGGCACGGATTTCTACGGAGAGAGTGTGCTGATCTGGCTAGAAGCTGACGTGACCATCCGCAAGCAGACCCAAGGCAGGCGCTCTCTCGACGATTTCTGCCGCACCTTCCTCGGTGGGCCGGACGGAGCGCCCGTCATCAAGACTTACACCTTCGACGACCTGGTCTCAGCTCTGAACGCGGTCGTGCCTCTTGACTGGCGCACTTTCTTCCGCGACCGGCTTCAGTCTGTCAATTCCCACGCGCCCCTCGGTGGCATCACGGGCGGAGGCTGGCGCCTAGTCTACAACGATGAACCGAACGTTATGATCGCCGCCAGCCAGGACGCATCTGGCAAAGGCGATTTCACTGCCTCCATCGGTCTTATTGTTAAGGCCGACGGGGCGGTTGAAGATGCTATCCCCGGAATGCCCGCGAACCAAGCCGGGCTCAGCCCTTATATGAAAATCGTCGGTGTGAGCGGTCATCAATTCTCGGTCGATGATTTGAAACGCGCCATCCGTGAGTCGAAGGCAAACCCCGCGCCCATCAGCATCATTGTTTCGAATACCGGATCGCTCGAAACCCACGAGATCACGTACCACGAAGGCCTGCGCTCTCCCCACCTCGAACGCATCGAGGGGGCCAACGACCATCTGAACGACATCCTGAGGCCGCTTGCCAATTCCTCTTCCGCGCGTGCTAGGTGATGCCGATGATGTTCGCGATCAACAAAGAAAACTTTGAAGGTCATCGTGAAGTGACCTGCTGTTCGTGCCATCACGGGGCCGCAAAGCTGGTGCCAATGCCCGTGATCGGCGATGAAGAGAAGCCTGCCACTATGGCGGAAGCGACAGGTGCCGCAGAAGACGAATCCGCTGCAAACTTGCCGACACCGGATGAGATTCTCGGCAAGTACATTCGAGCGCTGAGCGGCGCGAGCGCAAGTGGCGACACCATCACCGCCTTCGACGGGAAGGACGGCTGGTTAGTCGCTCCCGGCCTGTTATACGCGACGCTAGAGAATTCGCAGAGGGTCACCGTCGGCAAGTTGTAGAACTGAAAGAGTCGCTCTTGACATCAGATCACAGCTCAATATTGGCGATTCGCTCCCAGTTCCCTGTCTTCGAGCGAAAGGTATACCTCAATAGCTGTTCCCAAGGAGCGCTCTCAAAGCGCGTGGAAGCCGCCTTCGGCGAGTATCTGCGCAGTTGGCACGAGCAGGGTTCGCCGTGGGATCTCTGGGTTGAGAAATATGAGGAGGCGCGCGGGCTGTTCGCCAGGTTTATTGGCGCCGAGCCTGACGAGGTCGCTCTGGTGGCAAGTGCATCAGCCGGCGTAAATTCCATTGCCAGCGCCCTTTCGTTCACAGAGCGACGAAAAGTCGTTCTGGGCGAATTTGAGTTTCCCACCATGGGGCACATCTGGCTGTCCCAAGCCAGGCGAGGCGCGGAGATCACGTTTATCGACGCCGAGAACGAACGCCTCACAGTTGAAGCCTACGAGCCCGTGATCGACCGCAAGACGCTGATCGTGCCGCTTACACACGTCTGCTTTCGCAACGGCTTTCGCATGCCGGCGGCGGAGATTGCGAAGATCGCGCATGACCGTGGTGCGCTGGTACTGCTGGACGACTATCAGGATTGCGGCACGCGGCCGATGGACGTCAAGGCGATGGATCTCGACTTCTATGTGAGTGGAACTTTGAAGTACCTGCTCGGACCGCCAGGGCTGGCTTTCCTTTATGTAAGGAAGTCGCTTGCGCTCTCGCTGCTTCCGTCGATTACGGGATGGTTCGGCCAGGCGAATCCGTTCGCTTTCGACGTCAAGCTGCTCGAGCCCGCGCCGAATGCGCGGCGTTTCCAAGCTGGCACGCCCGCGATTCCTCCGGTGTATGGAGCGAGCGAGGGCGTCAGATTGCTGCAGGAAATTGGGCTTGGCAATGTGGCGGCCCAGGTTGGCGCTCTGACAGCCGCACTGCTGAAGGAGGCAAGCCAACTAGGGATCCACGCAAAGACACCGGCGGACAGCGTGGGCCCGCTGGTGGTGCTGCAGGCAAAGGACTCAGATGCGCTGGTGAAGATCTTCGCGGAAAACGGAATCGTCGTATCCAACCGGCATGATGGTTTGCGGATTTCGTTTCACCTGTACAACACGCTCGACGACGTGAAGGCGGTTCTGCAATTGCTGGAAAAGAACGTCAGCCTGCTGGTCACCTCGAAGGAGTTGAACACGGCTACGAGCAAGCGGTGGCAGAAAGAGGGGAAATCATGTTGCCCTGGATAGGGCGTGCGACAAAGAGAATCCTGGGGGCAGCTCAGGTCAACGTCTGTGTTGTGTCGCGTCGATCGGCGTGTTGTTATTTGCGATCGCTTCTGCCCCCGCTCAAACAACACCTGCAGCTCAGACCATCGTGATTCGAGCTGGAAAACTCTTTGATGCCAAGTCGGGCCGCCTGATCGGATACAGAACTCAGGACGTATGCACATGCGTGTGCCCATAATCTTCAACGTGCACGGTGTTTCGCCGGCGCAAATGGCAACCGTCTTGGCGGAAAGAGACATCGGAGTGCGCGATGGAAACATGTATTCCCCGCGCCTGCTCACGCGACTCTCGATTGCACCGGAGAGTGATGCGGTACGCGCTTCCCTAGCTCATTACAACTCTTTCGAGGAAGTCGACCGTTTCCTGGGTGCACTTCACGAAATTGCCGGTGAGTAACTTTTCTCTCTTGTGCGAAAGTTCGTCCAATTTGCGAGATTTGTTCCAGTTCAAGAAAAAGGCATGAATCGTGCCTAACCGTCAGAGGCACTTCACGGCCGAGGTCGACGCCGCCTCGGGCATTGTCCGCGAACAAGACGGATTGCAGCGGAGACTCAGCCAGCGGCAGCTAACCATGATCGCGATCGGAGGCGCGATCGGTGTCGGTCTCTTCCTCGGCAGCAGCGTAACCATCGAACTTGCCGGCCCCGGCGTGATCGTTACCTATCTTCTAAGTGCACTCATCGCCATGGTCGTCGCTTATTCGCTAGCGGAAATGGCCGTGGTGCACCCGGTTTCCGGTTCTTTCGGAATTTATGCCGAAAAGTATCTCAGCCACTGGGCGGGATTCTGCGTCCGGGCGACGTATGGCCTAGTGCAAATCATCGCGATCGGAGCGGAAGTCACCGCGGTGGCGATCTACTTTGCGTTCTGGTTCCCGAGCGTTCCGGGCTGGACTTGGGTGGTTCTGGTTTCTGCTGGCCTCGTCGTCGTGAACTCCATGCAGGTGGGCAACTTCGGCGAATTTGAATACTGGTTTGCGATGATCAAAGTCGTGGCCATCCTCGCCTTCATCGCCGTCGGATTAGCACTGATTACCGGCCTGGGCTCAGGGCACGCCATTGGCTTGGCCAATTTGACGCAGAACGGAGGCTTCTTTCCCCACGGCTTGCGGGGGGTCTGGCTGGCTCTAACTCTGGCCATCACCAGCTACATGGGAGTGGAAGTGATTGCGGTGACGGCGGGTGAGGCTCAGGAACCGGAAAAATCGATTCCGCGCGCGATGCGGACGATTGTGTTTCGGCTGATCTTCTTCTATGTGTTTGCGATCGCAGTCATGCTTGCGATGACCCCGTGGAACCGCACCGGGAGCACAAGTGTGAGCGGAAGTCCCTTCGTACGCGCCTTCGCGACCGCGGGAATTCCGTATGCGCCAAGCATCATGAATCTGGTGGTGATCACGGCGGCGCTCTCGAGCGCGAATACCAATCTGTATCTTTCCACGCGGATGTTATTTTCACTTTCGCGTGGTCAATATGCGCCGGCCTGGCTGAGTCGGCTGAGCAGCAACGGCGTACCCCATCGCGCGCTCGCCATTTCCGCAGGCGGCATGGTGGCAGCGATCCTTTTGGCAATATTCGCCCCCAAGGGCGCGTTCCTGCTTTTGTACGGCACTGCGGTCGCAGGCATGTTCTTTGTGTGGATCGTGATTCTGCTGACGCATCTTCGCTTCCGGCAGTCCATCAGCCGCCAAACACAGAAAAACTTGCCTCTTAAACTGCGCGCACATCCCCTGCCAACGTTGGCGAGCATTGCTGCTGTAGCCGCAATCGCATTGAGCACGTTCTGGGTGGACGGACTGCGCTACACGTTGGTTACGTTTGCGCCGTTCCTGCTGGTCATGTCGGTGGTATACGGAAAATATCGAAACCGATCGAGCAAATCTGGTCTTAAGTAATTAATCACCGCGCCATGTGGCCGAAGCCGGATAAACATTCCCTTTACAAGAAGATGACACTTACTTGACACTCGCTTGTTTGCGCTGTGCAAACTGCTCTAGGAGGGAGCACCCGGTTGGAGAGAGTCATGAAGATGACTTCTGTGTTGTTGCTCATGATACTGTGCTTTCGGTGCAGATACTGCTCCCCAAGGCTGCCTCTTCGCAGCCTGGAGTTGCTACTCAGACGGTGGTGGCGACCTAAATCAGTACAAGCAGTTGGATCGGGAAGCGCATTGCCCCGGATATCAGCAGGGATACCACGGTGAACCGGAGAACATAGAGAC
>DASQYT010000060.1:0-6749 GCA_035639075.1 Candidatus Elarobacter sp. | reverse complement strand
AGGTTGCGTAGGAAACGACCTGACTTTGCGGGGTCGCACCGGAAAAGGAAACGGACACGCCCATGCCCGGCCAACAAACAGCCTCGAAAACCGAGAAAGAAACGGTCGAGATCAAGCTGGCGCATTCCCCGGATTCCGATGATGCCTTCATGTTTTATGCCCTCGCCACTCATAAGCTTGCCACGCCCGGCTACAAGTACACGCACATTCTGTCGGATATTCAATCGCTCAACGAAGCCGCACTCAGCGAAACGTACGACGTTACCGCGATCAGTTTTGCCGCCTATCCTGCCATTCGTGACAAGTACATCCTGCTTGATTGCGGCGCAAGCTTCGGCGAAGGCTACGGCCCCATCGTCGTCTCCACCAAATCGCTGAAGCCCTCCGAGCTTGCGGGCAAGCGCATCGCCGTGCCCGGGCTGAAGACCTCCGCCTATCTCTCTCTGAAACTCTACGAGCCAAATTTTGAACCTGTGGTGATGCCCTTCGACAAGATCATCGACGCCGTTCAGAAAGATCTGGTCGAAGCTGGACTCCTCATTCACGAAGGGCAGCTTTTCTTTCCCAAGATGGGATTGCACCGCGTAGTCGACCTGGGCATCTGGTGGCAGGAATTGACGGGTTTGCCCCTCCCGCTGGGTGGGAACGCTGTGCGCCGCGCGCTAGGGCCGGAGCTCGGCCGGCAAATCTCCAGGACGATCCGCGACAGCGTTTCCTACGGCCTCGAACACCGAGAAGAAGCCCTGAACTACGCCATGCAATTCGCCCGCGAGATGGACACGGATCTCGCCGACAAGTTTGTAGGCATGTACGTGAACAAATGGACGATCGGCTACGGCGAAAAGGGTAGGAAGGCCGTCAAAGAGCTGATCAAGCGCGGCACGAAAGCCGGACTGCTGCCCGGCCCGCCCACCGTCGATTTCCTCGGCGAAGACTGAATCATCGAAACCCCTAGGCGCAATCTCGTAATTAACGCCGAAACGTGATTCTTGCCTTTTTCCTTCTGTGCACCCGCCTTGACGCTATCCCGCGAATCCCTTAGTGTCTTTGGGCTGACATGAGAATAAGAAATACACGCTGTCTGGGAGTTTTCCTCCTTGGCTTAACGCCGACGTTAGCCCTTGGCCAAGTAGCCCCTGAATCTCGCGACCGTCCCCACGACGTACAGGGCTGGCCGACCCAGGCTGTTCGCGCCAGCCATGGTATGGTAGCCACCGACGAAGAACTCGGCTCGGAGGCCGGAGTCGAAATCCTGAAGCGCGGCGGCAACGCTGTGGACGCTGCCGTTGCCACCGCTTTCGCGCTCGCCGTCGTCGAACCTGCGGCGGGCAACATCGGCGGCGGCGGATTCATGTTGATCCGTCTTGCCAACGGGAAGACCACCTTCCTCGACTACCGCGAGGTGGCGCCGGGCAAAGCCACGCGTGACATGTACATCGGCAAAGAAGGCAAGCTCGACGAAGAAGCCTCCGTCATCGGCTATCAATCGGTTGCCGTGCCTGGAACCGTCGCCGGCCTTGCTTTAGCGCTGAAGATATACGGCTCGATGAAGCTCGCCGACGTTATGGCTCCGGCCATTCGTCTGGCCGAAAACGGGTTTCCCATCAGCAAGAGGCTGGCCCAAGAGTTCGAGGAGCATCGTCCTGCTCTCCAGCGCTTCGCCGTCAGCCGCCGGATTTTCCTGAACGACGGCAAAATGTTTCAGGCCGGAGACACGTTCCGGCAGCCCGAACTTGCCGCCACACTCAAACGCATCGCCAGGAAGGGCGCAGCTGAATTCTATATTGGCGAAACTGCCCACGCACTTGTGGACGAGGTGTCCCGCTTGGGCGGCCTCATCAGCCTCGATGATCTAGCGAAATACCAACCGAAGGTCCGTGAGGTTCTGCGTGCGAAATACGACGTCGGCGGCCATGCCTGGGAAGTCCTCACTTCGCCGCCGCCCAGCTCCGGCGGGGTCGCCATCATCGAAGCGCTCAACATGCTGCAAAGCGTGCCGCTCAAGGGCTGGGACGATGTCGAAAGCGTTCACATGGTTGCCGAAGTGATGCGCCGCGTTTTCGCCGACCGCGCCGCGTATCTTGCCGATCCCGACTATTCAAACGTTCCCGTCGCCGGTCTCATCGATCCTTGTTACGCCAAGGAAGTTTTCGCCACTGTTGACCCTCAGCACGCGTCATCGAGCAAAGCCATCAGAGCCGGCAATCCTCACACGTGCGGCGTGTCCGCGGGCAATACGACTTCTCCGGAAATTCTCGTTAGCCTTGGTGAAGGCCCGCACACCACCCATTTTTCTGTCGTCGATGCGGCTGGCAACGCTGTCGCCAGCACGTACACGTTGAACAACAGCTATGGTTCGCATGTCACCTGCTCCTCGGGGTTTCTGTTGAATGACGAGATGGACGACTTCACGACCCAGCCCGGAGTGCCAAATGCGCTCTTCGGACTGGTGCAATCCGAAGCCAATGCCATCGCGCCCGGCCATCGCCCGCTTAGCTCCATGACGCCAACAATGCTGCTTCGAGACGGCAAACTAAGCTTCGTCACCGGCTCTCCCGGCGGTCCCACGATCATCTCCGCGACTTTACTCAGTGTTCTGAACTGGATTCGCCTCGGCATGGAGCCGCAGGCGGCCATCAATGCGCCGCGATTCCATCATCAATGGATCCCCGATTGCATTTTGATGGAGCGCGCTTTTCCAGACAGCCTGGAGGCCGCGCTGAATGCCCGCGGCCACGCCACGCGCCGCGTTGGGCACATGGGCTTGGTCAACGCCATCGCCATTGATCCGGAAAACGGTAACCGGCTGGGCGCAGCCGATCCGCGCCACGACGGCGCAGCCGTGGGATACTAAGGAGGATCGAAACCAAAGCCCTTTAAGCGGGCGAAAAAGAAGCGCTACGGCTGCGGCTAGGCGCTTCGGGGAACTCGAACGAATCATGCAGAGACTACTGTCAACTTATCTCTTTGTGTCCCGAAAACTGACGCCGGAACTGCTCGGACAGATTTCTGAGGCTGGATTCCAAGGAGTCGAGATTTTCTGCACGCGCAGCCATTTCGAATACGCGATGAAACCGGAAATCCAAACGGTTGCCTCCGCGCTCGAGCAACACGGTCTGCAGCTTGTCTCGCTCCACGCGCCGACGAGCCGCGACGTGAGCGCCATGCGCGAAAGCGGCACTCCGCTCTCCATCTGCGAAGTCGAGCGCGTTCGCCGTGTCGAAGCCATGGACGAACTGAAACGCGTCATCGACGTCGCGGAAGACTTGCCCTACGCGCGCCTAATTCTTCACATGGGCGGCCCGCGCGAAACAGCCGATCCTCGCAAGCGCGACGCCGCGTTCAGTTCACTCGAGCATCTCATCTTGCACGCGCACCACGTGGGCGTCACCATCTGCGTTGAGAACACCAGCAGCGAAATGGGCGATCCCAGCTACCTCCGCGATTTCGTCGACGAAACTCGCCTCGCCGGCCTGCGCTTCAATTTCGATATCGGCCACGCGAACCTCTCCGATATTCCTGAAGACGAGCGCCTCGAAAAGAGCTTTTCTCCACTTCGCGATTTTGTGTCCTCCGTCCACCTTCACGATAACCGCGGGGAGAAGGACGAGCACCTTCCGCCTTATGACGGCACCATCGATTGGCCCGCCGCCATCAAGCTCCTAAAGACCACGCCGGAACTGAAGCTGCCGCTGCTGCTGGAATTGAAAGAAAAGACCGGCCCCGAAGCGCCAAGCGCCGCCGAACAACTCACCACCGCCCGCAAATCCATGGATCGTTTTGAAAAGGCATGGAACTCCGCAAAATGAACGTCGCGAATGAAACGGGCCAGATGCCCGCGATCACGATCGAGCAGGCAGGCAACTACGACGGCCAGGAAGTCATTCTCAAAGGCTGGCTTTACAATCTTAGGGAGTCGGGCAAATTGCTCTTCCCGATCTTCCGCGACGGGACCGGCATCATCCAAGGCGTTTGCGCGCTGAAAGAAAATCCCGAAGCGTTCCAATCGCTGAAGGGCCTAACCCAGGAATCCAGCGTTATCGTTACCGGCAAAATCCGCGCGGAAAAGCGCGCCCCCGGCGGCTACGAAATCGGCGTCAGCAAGATTCAAATCGTCCAAAAAGTTCCTGAGAGCACGCCCTTCCCCATCCAGTTAAAAGAGCATGGCGTCGATTTTCTCCTCGATCAGCGCCATCTGTGGATTCGCACGCCACGGCAGGCCGCGATCCTACGCATCCGTGCTGAGGCCATCCGCGCCGCGCGCGAATTCATGGACGGCCAGGGCTACACGCTCACCGACGCTCCGATGTTCACGCCCGCTGCATGCGAAGGCACGTCCACACTCTTCGAAGTGAACTACATTGATGACCAGAAAGCCTACCTCACGCAGAGCGGACAACTCTACGCCGAAGCCATCGCCATGGCTCTTGGCAAGGTTTATACGTTCGGCCCGACGTTCCGCGCCGAAAAATCCAAAACCCGCCGCCACCTCACGGAATTCTGGATGCTCGAGCCCGAAGCTGCCTACGTCGAGTTCGAGGAAATCATGACGCTTGGCGAAGGCTTGGTCAGCGCCATCGTACAAGGTGTCCTCAAGAACAAATCGCGCGAGCTCGAAACGCTAAAGCGCGACACCACCAAGCTAGAAAACGTGAAACCTCCCTTCCCGCGCATCAGCTACGAAGAAGCCGTCGAGGTCCTCAACAACAAGGGCAATCTCGCCAAATTCGGAGACGACTTCGGCGGCGACGAAGAAACCATCATCTCCAGTTCCTTCGACCGCCCCGTGCTGATTCATCATTATCCCACTTCGATTAAAGCCTTTTACATGCAACCGGACGCCCAGCGCCCCGAGCTTGCCCTCGCCTTCGACATGATCGCCCCCGAGGGCTACGGTGAAATCATCGGTGGCAGCCAGCGCATCCACGATTACGACTTGCTCCTCAAGCGCCTCCACGAGCACAAACTGCCCGAAGAGGCTTTCCAGTGGTATCTTGACCTGCGGCGCTACGGCAGCGTTCCTCATTCCGGCTTCGGACTGGGCCTCGAGCGCACTGTCGCCTGGATTTGCGGTACCGAACACATTCGCGAGGTCATTCCCTTCCCTCGCATGATTTACCGCGTGTATCCTTAGAGCCGGGGTAGTTCAGCAGTTTCCCGCTGTTCGCGCAATTCTGTTGAGATAATAACCGGCCTGAATTTTGTGGCAGAGCTGCCGCTGAGCCACTGGTTCGGTTTTTTCACAGTTCACCAGTTGCTAGTCACAATCACGGAGTCATTTCATGGCGCAAAAAGTTCGCATTATCGGCGTCCCTATGGATCTCGGCCAAAGCCGCCGCGGCGTGGACATGGGCCCCTCAGCGTTGCGCGGCGCTGGCCTCCAATCCAGTATCAAGAAGCTCGGCCTCCAGGTCGAAGATATTGGCAATCTCTCCGTCAAACAGCCAGAAGAGATGCCCGTCGGCGAAAAGCGCGCCAAATATTTGCAGGAGATTGCTGAAACATGCGGCGATGTCGCCGCCGCCGCCGAAAAGTCCTTAAATGAAGGGTTTCTGCCGCTCGTGCTGGGCGGTGACCATTCCATCGCTGCAGGCGTAGCCGCCGGCGTCGCCAATTATTTCCGCAAAGATAAAAAGCAGATCGGCTACCTCTGGCTCGACGCCCACGGCGACATGAATACGCCAGAGTCCTCTCCCTCGGGCAACGTGCATGGCATGCCCCTCGCCGCCATCATGGGCTACGGCGCGACCGAGCTTGTCGATCTCCTCGGCTTCAAGCCCAAGGCCGAGCCTGGCAACATTGTCATCGTCGGCGCCCGCGATCTCGACGCCCAGGAACGCAAAATCGTCAAGAAATCCGGCATCCACGTCTTCACCATGCGCGACATTGACGAGCGCGGCCTGCGCGACGTCATGTCCGAAGCCCTAAAGTACGCCATGGACGATACCTCTGGCATCGCCGTCAGCCTCGACATGGATTTCGTCGATCCCGCGGACGCGCCCGGGGTTGGCACTCCCGTACGCGGCGGCGTCACCTATCGCGAAGCCCATCTCGCCATGGAAATGATCGCCGACACCGAATCCATGGTTTCCCTCGAAGTCGTCGAAATCAATCCCATTCTCGACGAGCACAACCGCACGGCTCTCCTCGGCGTCGAACTCGTCCTCTCCGGCCTGGGACAGAAAATCCTGTGACCACTTATTAGTTGTCAATTCAGAACGCCATAAAAAACAACCGCTCCACCAATCGCCCTTTTTCACTTATAACTGAAAACTGATAACTTTGAACTGCACAGCCCGGCAGAATGAGAACGACTCGTGACTCCCGACAACAAGAAACGACTTCGCATTGGTATCCTCTTCGGTGGCCGCTCCGGCGAACACGAAGTTTCCCTCGCCTCCGCTGCCTCCGTCATTCGTGGCCTCGACCCTGACAAATATGAGGCCGTGCCCATCGGCATCACCAAGGAAGGCCACTGGCTTGTCGGCGCGGGCGCGCAAAAAATGTTGCCGGAGGTTTTGAAAGGCGGTCAGCGCGTAATGATGACTGCCGACCCCACCGACGCTGCCCTTGTAAGGCTGGATGGAAGCGGAGGCGGCCAGCGCATTGACGTCGTTTTCCCCGTGATGCACGGCACCTTCGGCGAGGACGGCACGATTCAGGGACTGCTCGATCTCGCTGGTTTGCCCTTTGTCGGCGCAGGCGTCCTCGGTTCCGCCATCGGCATGGACAAGGACGTCGCGAAGCGC
>DASQYT010000059.1:0-3292 GCA_035639075.1 Candidatus Elarobacter sp. | reverse complement strand
GCGGCGTTGCATTTTGATTTGAGCGTCCATAATTTTGGGATTCAGGAGTATATGCACCACGCGGAAGAGACGGACCGGGTCTTTTCGCATTCCTACAGTTTTTCGGACGGAATGATGCATCCGGGCGATGCGCCTGGACTCGGCGTCGATCTTGATGAAGCGCTGGCGTCCAAGTATCCCTACCGGCGGGCGTACTTGCCCATCAACCGCAAACTCGATGGGACGATGCACAGTTGGTAGGATTGCTCAATGGACCCAGCGCGCCCCGCTTCCGAATCCAGCATTGCCGTATCGCAGAGCCAAGCCGCTGCAACCGTTCCTTCTCGCCTTGGCTACTTTCGCTGGATCATCTGCGGGCTTCTGCTGCTCGGCACAACAAAAAACTACATGGATCGGCAAGTGTTGGGCGTGCTCAAGACCACGTTGCAACATGACTTTAGCTGGAACGAGATTCAGTACGGGAATCTTGTGTCGGCATTCCAGATTGCGTACGCCGCGGGCATGTTGTTGGTGGGAGGACTTATCGATCGGCTGGGGACGCGTTTGGGCTACGCGCTGGCGATGATCTTCTGGAGCTTGGCTTCGATGGGGACGGCGCTGGCGAGTTCGCTGACCGGTTTTAGGATGTCCCGTTACGCCCTGGGATTTGGCGAGGCTGCTGTTTTTCCCGCGAGCATCAAGGCGGTCGCGGAATGGTTTCCGAAGAAAGAAAGGGCTCTGGCGACTGGGATTTTCAATGCGGGAACAAACGTCGGTGCGATCATCACACCATTGATCGTGCCTTGGATTGTGTTGCGCTGGGGCTGGCAGGGAGCGTTCGTGGGAATCGGCGCGATCGGATTCGTTTGGCTCTTCATTTGGCTGCTGATTTATCGCAAGCCGGAAGACCACAGAGGCGTTTCGAAGGCGGAACTGGACTACATTCGAAGCGATCCGCAAGAACCTGTGGGAAAAACCAAATGGGTTAGGTTGTTTCCGCTTCGTCAAACCTGGGCATTCGCCATGGGGAAATTCCTGACTGACCCGGTCTGGTGGTTTTATCTTTTTTGGGTACCGGGATTCTTGCAGAGCAAACATGGCCTGGCGCTGACTGGAATCGGGATTCCTATCATGGCGATTTATCTGATTTCCGATGTGGGAAGTGTGGCCGGAGGCTGGCTGTCCTCTTCTCTGATTAAGCGAGGAAGGAGCGTTAACGCTGCCCGGAAGATTGCCATGCTCATTTGCGCAGTTGGCGTGCTGCCGGTGGTGTTCGCTTACCATGTTGAGAGCACTCTCTCTGCGGTGTTGCTGATCGGACTTGCGGCTGCGTGCCATCAAGGGTTTTCCGCTAACCTTTACACTTTGACCTCCGACATGTTTCCGGTACGAGCGGTGGGCTCGGTCACGGGAATCGGTGGCATGGCGGGCGCAATTGGAGGGTGGCTCATGGCAAAGGTTGTAGGGCATGTGCTGGAATGGACCGGCAGTTACATGATCCCGTTCGCGATGGCCGGCTCCGGTTATTTGCTGGCGCTGATCGTTATTCATGCCCTAACTCCTCGGCTTGAGCCAGCGAAAATCACTTGAGAAGGCCAATTGTGACTGAGGCAGGCTGTGATTACTGATTGACGCCACTGGCGAGCATGCCGCCGTCAACCACGAGAAGATGACCGGTGACAAAGCTGGCGGCATCGGAGGCGAGAAACACCGTGGCGCCCGCCAATTCGTCGAGCTGGCCGAAGCGCCTCATGGGTGTGCGAAGCAAAAACTCTTTCCCACGTTCCGTTCCATCGAGCAGAGCGGCGTTCAAATCCGTGCGAAATACGCCGGGAGCCAGTGCGTTAACACAAATGCCCGAACTGGCCCACTCGATGGCGAGCGATTTCGTCAGGGAAGCGACGCCCGCTTTGCTAGCACCATACGCAGCAACTTGATACAGCCCGACAAGTGAGGAGATCGAGCCGACATTGATGATGCGGCCATAACGTTTCTCGATCATGTGGCGGCCAAATACCCGGCAAGCGCGCAGAGTCCCCTTCAAATTTGTTTCCAGGATGGCGTCCCAATCGGCTTCCGGAAAATCGAGCGTGGGCATTTTTTTCGTGCGACCGGCGCAATTTACGAGGATCTGCACGCTGCCGAATTCAGCGCACACGGCTTGCAAGAGCCGCTCGATGCTGGCGTTGTCAGTGACATCGCAAGTTTGCGCGAGAGATCGTTTACCGAGCGCCACTACTTGCGCGGCAGCGTTTCGAACCTGCTCCGCCCGACGGCCCGTGGGCACGACGTTCGCTCCGGCTTGGGCCAGACCGCGGGTGAGCGCCAGTCCGATGCCGCTGGTTCCGCCGATGACCACGGCGGTCTTCTTTGCGAGATCGAGAAGAGGATGACCCATGAAGTGCTCCCAGGTTTCTAAGCTGCTGAGATTTTGAACAAGAGCGCCTACGCAAATTTCATCAGACAGAATTGCGAGTGCCGAGACGATGCTCTGTAATTCAGTATGGAATCATCCCACGTCTACATTTCTATATTCAATTCTGCTCCGATTTAGGAAGCGCGCCGCGGAGGAATGGTTTCGATTGTAATGCGAGACGCGCGTTTATGGCATTGTGTATTGCTAAAGAAACCGTTCATCGCGTTTGATTGGATCCCCACGCATCCGCACAGAACAGGAAACGGGCTGGAGCGATGGCAGTCACCAGAGGGAAAGAAACACGCGCGGAGAGTTCTGGTACCGATGTAGGACACTCTCGGGAGCCCACGTTGTAAATGGTCTGACGGGAAAATCGTTTTCCTGCCGACAGCTTTGAATTTGGCGATCACCTAACCTTCCGCCTGCAAGTGGGACCCAGAGAACAGATTTAGGGACATACACAAACCAGGTCGGCCCTCTTCAGCCCAGCTCTTCAGGACCCAGCGGTTTTCGTTCTCTTCGCCAATCGCCCAACCCCAGCCAAAGCGATCTTGCGCCCCGCAATACCAAAAATTAGCCGGAGGTCCCGTGTTGAAGCTTAACGCTAGATTTCTGTTTCAAATGAAAAACAAACGCAATTTCTCCGCCACGGAGCAAGGCGACTCGCTGGCAGCGCCAATGAAGAATTACTGGGGGTATGCGAGGCGCATCTTTGTCTGCCTGTTTCTTCTTCTGGGTGGCGTCTCGCACGCCGCAGCGCAGCAGACGATTTGGCCGAGCACGGCGACGCCAGCAAGCATTGATGCGGGAGCGAATGGGCCCGTGGAGCTGGGCGTCTCGTTTAAGTCGGACGTCAGCGGATACATCACCGGCGTGCGCTTCTATAAGGGTGTGAAT